>NZ_JACBXX010000174.1 GCF_013415245.1 Streptococcus danieliae
TGAATAATAGCTGTCTCACAAGAGCGATTGGGACGAAAGCCATAACTATACTCTGAGAAGTGTCTTTCACAGATTGGACTGATGGTTTGAACAATCGCT
This sequence comes from Streptococcus danieliae, assembly GCF_013415245.1. Lineage (GTDB taxonomy): Bacteria > Bacillota > Bacilli > Lactobacillales > Streptococcaceae > Streptococcus > Streptococcus danieliae_A. The sequence goes on from NZ_JACBXX010000174.1 coordinate 100, forward strand.
TGTTGTACCCTTCTGTCCATGACTGTAGGGATTCCAAGATTTCGGACGCCACCATTTGGCTTAGGAATTTCAACTCGTAAAACTGGTTGAGGTTTGTACTTCCTCTGCTTTATAAGTTCCTTGGTTTCTCGCCAATGTTGCCGTAGGAAATTATCCATTTCCTCAATGGTAACTCCGTCGATACCAGCAGAACCCTTGTTTCTTTTTACCTGATGATAGGCTTCAAGCATATTGTTCCGAGATAATATCTTATCTAGCAATTCTGACATGTGCGTATTCCTTTCTTGTTTCGGTGTCTGAGGGACATCTTAGATTCGTGAACCTTCTCCTAGTCAATACGTGACCGTCTCCAGTTCTATCAGACCGTTCTTTTACAGACACAAGTGAAGTAGGATTACTTCGGTTAATTGTTCGCCCCTTCGCTCCATTTCCATTACAGAAACTTCATCACTACTATGGGTTCGGCTGACTTCTCATGATTCGTTGTTACTACGTCTACGACGCTCATGAGACCTCACGGGATAAGTCGTATATCTTTCCTCGTTTACTCTCGTGATCTACGCATATAGGTTACGACTACCTTTTGGGACTTTAGAGTTTTCAGCCTCCTCATCCACTACATACGCCTTCATATCACATTTCTGTTCGTAGAGCCACGATTTCGCTATCCCTTCCTCTCCCCGCTACCTCACGATAGTCAGGCTTGGGAGTCGCTATTGGGTTCACCGGTAGCAGGTGCCCACAGAGGACTTGCACCTCAGATATACGACATGCCCGTCGTACTGAAAAGATTCCAAGCCACCGAGCTTGGAATCGGGGGGATTCGGGAAACTTTGGTTCCCGAATAAGGCATGGAACTCGTCAGAGGTCGCTGCCGTCCCCCACCACAGGGAAAGCATCCCATATAAATTGGAAGGAAGCCATTTTCAGGCTATATTGTAAAAGCTATTCGTCGATTGAAAAATTTCCACCCACTACAGTTGACAAAGAGCTCAAAAAAGAGGTTGGACCTCCGTCCAACCTCTTTTTCGCTGATTATAGGCGGGCATTGAGTTCCGCAGATAGGTCCTCAAAGCCTGGTTTGCCAAGTAGGGCAAACATATTTTTCTTATAGGCTTCTACTCCTGGTTGGTCAAATGGGTTGATACCATTCAAGTAACCAGAGATGGCAATCGCCAATTCGAAGAAGTAAATCACATAGCCCAGAGTGAAGGCATCTTGTTCTGGAAGGGTCACAAACATGTTTGGAACATCTCCATCTGTATGTGCCAAGAGCACTCCGTCTGTCGCTTTTTTATTGACAAAGTCAACGTCTTTTCCTTGAATGTAGCCAAGGCCATCGAGGTCCTCGTCAAATTCAGGGATGAGCACGTTCTTACGTGGTTTGTCGACACGAATAACTGTTTCAAACAGGATGCGTGCGCCTTCTTGGATGAATTGTCCAAGCGAGTGCAAGTCTGTTGAGAAGTTAGCCGATGTTGGGTAGATCCCTTTTTGGTCTTTTCCTTCAGACTCTCCTGCCAACTGTTTCCACCACTCACTGAAATATTGAAGAGATGGCTCATAGTTGACCAAGATTTCAGTCGCATAACCTTTACGGTAGAGAATGTTGCGGACTGCTGCATATTGGTAAGCCTGGTTTTCGCTCAACTGATCAGATTGATAGTCCATCCGAGCTGCATTGGCTCCGTCCATCAGAGCTTGGATGTCTGCTCCGGAAGCAGCGATTGGCAACAAACCAACGGCTGTCAAGACAGAGAAACGGCCACCAACATCATCTGGAACCACAAAAGTTTGCCAGTTGTTGGCATCTGCTTCGACCTTAACCGCTCCTTTTTCACGGTCAGTTGTTGCATAAATCCGACGGTTGGCTTCTTCTTGACCATATTTTTTGATCAACAATTCCTTGAAGACGCGGAAGGCAATCGCTGGTTCAGTCGTTGTACCAGACTTAGAGATCACGTTAACAGAGAAATCCTTATCTTCTACGTATTCAACCAAGTCGGCCAAATAAGTGGAGGAAATTGAATTTCCAGCATAAAGAATTTGTGGAGCCTTGCGCTCTTCCTTGCTTTGCAAGTTTACAAAGTGGTTGTTGAGGAAATCAATCGCTGCCTTAGCACCTAGATAAGATCCACCAATCCCGATTACGACCAAAACATCACTGTCTGATTTAATCTTCTCAGCTGCTTCAAGGATTCGTGCAAACTCTTCCTTGTCGTAATTCTCAGGCAGGTCCAACCAACCTGTAAAGTCGCTCCCAGCTCCTGTTCCCTTGCGTAGAAGTTCATCAGCAGCTGAAACCTGTGCCTGCATGTAGTCCACCTCATGTGGTGCTACAAACTTATCCAGCACTTTTGAGTAATCAAATTGAATATGTGCCATATTCGTGCTTCCTCCCATTTTTTATCTCCCTTATCTTACTCTTTTATAGAAAAAAAAGCAAGAAACTTCCGAGAAATTAGCTAGTTGGTGCAAACGTTATACCTGCTTCAAAACTGGGCGATGTAGCTCGCAGGACCAGAGGCTCTTGAGTCAAGGGATGAACCAAACTCAGACGATGCGCGTGGAGCATCAGTCGCCCTTCAGGCTGCGGATGGTACAAGGGGTCTCCCACTAGGGGATAACCATGATGGGACAAATGAACCCGGATTTGATGGGTCCGACCCGTGGCCAACTGACAGGCCACCAAGGTCGCAGCTGATCCCAGCTTAAGTCGCTTGACCGTCGTCTGAGCCGACCGTCCCCCTCGAGGATCGACTCGCCGTTTGCGGCGGTCATGGCGGTCTCGGCCAATGGGATCACGGTAAACTTGCTCCTTAGCTGCAAACCTCCCCTCAACCAAAGCCCAATACTCCCGCTTGATGGCTCGCTTCTCCAGAAGCCGGTTTAGTAGGGGCAGAACCACTGGATTCTTGGCAAACAGCAAAAGACCACTGGTCTCCTGATCCAGCCGGTGGACCACATAGCAGGTTTGCCCTGTGTGGGCCACAACATGGTTGAGACAGGCGATTTCTCCGGGTTGATTGCCATGGGTTTTCATACCTTCGGGCTTGTTAACAACAATCAAATGTTGGTCCTCATAAACCACCTCGACCTGATCTGCCTGCCCCGCTTGAACCAGGCGGGACTCATACCAGTCCTCCTTAAATTCCAAGACCAAGACCTGCCCCTCAGCTACCAGACTCTGCCAGTGAACCGGCCGCCCATCCAAGGACAGGGCCTTCTCCATCCTTAGAAAATGACGGATTTTACGTGGAATCAACAGGGCTTCTTCTAAAACCTCTTTTATGCTCAAGCCTGCCCAGACGGCAGGGATAATGATAGGAATCTTCATACCCTCATTGTAACAGAAAGAAAGCTTAAGAAAAACTGAAAACAAGCCGGGAAATAAGGCATTTTCTTGTTCCCCTGTGGAGAAATTGATACAATAGCCCTATGAATAGACTAAAATCCGCCTTTGAGCAGTTTTTGCAGCTCTTTAAGGCCACAGAAAATCCAGAAGAAACCGGGCTGCCCCCCAAAGAGCAGCCCTCGGATGACTGGTCTCTAGCAGACGAGACCAGCCCTAATAGCCGTTCAGAAAGTAAGAAAAAAGCTGGTTTTTGGCCCGCCTTTCGCCGCTTTTGGCGGCGTTACCATTTGACCAAAATCCTCTTGATCCTCTTCCTATCCTTTAGCTTGCTAGTTGGGGGCTGGCTCTTCTACTTGGCCAAGTCGGCCAATGTCGATGACCTGCAAAATGCCCTCAAGGCCACAACCATTATTTATGACCGCAACGATGATGAAGCAGGGAGCCTGACCGGCCGGAAGGGAGCTTATGTCGAACTACCCGCCATTAGCGCCAACCTCCAAAATGCCGTTGTCGCAACCGAGGATCGCTCCTTCTATGAGAATAGCGGGATCAACTACGGCCGCTTTGCCTTAGCCATTGTAACGGCCGGCAGAAGCGGGGGTGGTTCAACCATTACCCAACAGTTGGCTAAAAACGCCTTTTTGTCCCAGGACCAGACCATCCAGCGGAAGGCCAAAGAGTTCTTCTTGGCTTTAGAATTAACCAAAACCTACTCTAAAGAAGAAATCCTCACCATGTACCTCAACAATGCCTACTACGGTAACGGTATTTGGGGTATTGAGGATGCCAGTCAGAAGTACTTCGGAGTATCAGCCAGTGAGTTGAGCCTGGATCAGGCGGCAACCTTGGCTGGGATGCTCAAGGGACCGGAGCTCTACAACCCCCTCTCGTCGCTCGAAAATGCCAGCAACCGTCGCAATACGGTCTTGCAAAACATGGTCAATGCAGGCTATATCAGCCAAGCGGAGGCAGACCAGGCAGCAACCGTCGACATGGCCGGGCAGCTGTCCGATACCTATGCCGGTAAGACGGACGACTACCGCTACCCTTCTTATTTCGATGCCCTCATCGCGGAAGCCGAGCAGGTCTATGGTCTCTCTGAAGAGGACATTGTCAATAACGGTTACCGCATCTACACGGAACTAGATCAAAACTACCAGGCCAATATGCAGCTCATCTATGACAATGAAGCCCTCTTCCCACAAGCCGCAGATGGCAGCCACGCCCAGTCTGGTAGCGTCGCCCTGGACCCGCAAACCGGCGGTGTCCGGGGACTGGTGGGGCGTGTCAACTCCGATGAAAACCCTGAATTCCGGAGTTTCAACTATGCGACCCAGTCCAAACGGAGCCCCGGCTCAACCATCAAACCCATTGTCTCCTATACACCGGCTCTGGCAGCTGGTTGGTCCATCAACACCGAACTCAACAACAGCAAGAAAACCTACGGAGACTACAACATTGATAACTATGCTGGGATGACTACAAACCCAACTGTTCCTATGTATGAGGCCCTGGCCGACTCCCTAAATATCCCTGCCGTTGCTACCTTGGACAAACTCGGAGTTGAGAAAGGGGTCGACAGCGCCAAGAAATTCGGCCTCAAATTGACCAATGACACTCCAACACTCGGTATGGCCTTAGGCAGTGGTTTTGAGACCAATCCCTTACAAATGGCTCAGGCTTATGGAGCCTTCGCCAATGGAGGGGTCATGCGAGATGCCCATTTGATTACCAAGATCGAAAACGCTAGTGGGCAAATTATCAAAACCCATAAATCCACTTCTAAACGGGTCATGTCCGCTTCCGACGCCAATAAGATGAACCAGATGATGCTGGGAACCTTTACCAACGGAACCGGAATCTACGCCGCACCCGCAGGCTATACCATGGCCGGTAAAACCGGAACCATGGAAACCGACTTTAACCCCGATGTCTCCAGTGACCAGTGGGTGATTGGCTATACCCCAGATGTGGTCATCAGCCAGTGGCTCGGCTTCCCGGAAACCGATCAGGAACACTACCTAACTGGAACCTCCTCGACCGAAGCTGCAACCATCTTCCAAAGCATGGCCAGCAGCGTCCTCCCCTACACCGAGGGCAGCAGCTTCTCTGTGGAAAATGCTTATGCAGCCAATGGCATCGCCCCTGTCAATATCTATGACCAGGATGAAAACACCAACAAGGACAGCCTCAACAGCTTCCTCAACGATGTTCAAAACCAGGCCCAAACTATGGTCGACCAGGCCAAAGAAGCCCTCAACAGCGCCCAACTCCCAGAAAAAGCCAAAAACCTCTGGGATAGCTTCACCGGACTTTTCCAATAAAAGACCTGGATTTTACCCGACGCGAGAACTTGGCAAGAACAGCAAATCTTGCTATAATAGGACTATTGGAGGCATCATGGCACTAAAAAAAGCAAGTTTAGCCTGCACCGTTTGCGGTTCACGGAACTACTCGATTAAACTCAGTAGCAACCCCAAACCAAGGCGGCTAGAAGTTAATAAATTCTGCAAACATTGCAGCAAATATACCACTCATAAAGAAACACGTTAGGAGATACCCATGCGATTTGTCCTCGATACATTCCGGATCTTGCGGGATACCGCTTGGCCCAATCGAAAACAACGCTGGACTGACTTCTGGTCCGTCCTACAATACTCTGCCTTTTTCATCCTCGTCATCTTCCTATTTGACCAGGCTGTATCAAGGGTCTTTAACCTCTTGTTGGATTTTTTCCAATAAGAATCTCGAAAAACTCCCCCTTCTGGGGAGTTTTTTGCTATAATTGAGAAGAAAACACCAAGCCCTCGGGCTTTTTTATATAGGAAAGGAATGTCCATGCTAGATAGTTTTGACAAGGGGTGGTTTGTCCTACAAACCTACTCAGGTTATGAAAATAAGGTCAAGGAGAATCTCCTCCAACGTGCACAGACCTATAATATGTTAGAGAATATTCTTCGTGTTGAGATTCCGACTCAAACCGTTCAAGTTGAAAAGAATGGGAAAAAGAAAGAAGTAGAAGAAAACCGCTTCCCAGGTTATGTGCTGGTTGAAATGGTTATGACCGACGAGGCTTGGTTTGTCGTTCGGAATACGCCAAACGTTACCGGCTTCGTGGGTTCTCACGGAAACCGTTCCAAACCAACCCCGCTCTTGGAAGAGGAAATCCGTGCCATCCTGGTGTCTATGGGACAAACAGTTGAAGATTTGAACCTCGACTTCAAGGAAGGGGATACTGTTCGGATTATCGACGGTGCCTTCACCGACTATACCGGTAAAATTACGGAAATTGACAACAACAAGGTGAAAATGATGATCACCATGTTCGGGAACGACACCCTTGCGGAAGTCGACATTACCCAAATCGCGGAGTTGTAAGCTCCTTTTGGCTTTGCCGGACGGCAAAGCCTTTTTTCATAGTAAATTCAAGAAAATCTTCAGTAAAAATTGTAAAATGAGAGTAAAGGAGACTAACTAAATGGTAAAAGAATTTGATATTCTCGCCATCGGAGGAGGATCTGGTGGTATTGCAACAATGAATCGGGCAGCCCTGCATGGGGCTAAGGCGGCTGTGATTGAGGGCAACCTCTTGGGTGGAACCTGTGTCAATCTAGGCTGTGTGCCCAAGAAAATTATGTGGTATGGGGCCTCTATCGCTGATGTCTATGGAAAATACGGGGCGGCTTATGGCTTTCATGCTTCTGAAGTCAGCTTTGACTTTGCGACCCTTCGTAAAAATCGTGAAGCCTATATTGAACGGGCCCGCGCTTCCTATGGAGGCCAGTTTGACCGTAATGGCGTGGAAGTCATTGAGGGCTATGCCCGCTTTGTCGATGCTCATACCGTTGAGGTGAATGGAGAATTGGTGCGGGCCAAACATATTGTCATTGCGACTGGGGCCAAGCCTAGCATCCCAGATATTCCTGGCAAGGAATTAGGGATTGTCTCCGACGATGTCTTTGCCTGGGAGGAATTACCAGAATCCATCGCTATTGTCGGAGCTGGCTATATCGCCGTGGAAATGGCTGGCCTGCTCAACAGCCTTGGAGTCAAAGTCGACCTCTTTGTACGCCAAGACGCACCCCTTCGCTACCTCGATGACTATATCTTAGAAGGCTTGTTGGCAGAAATGAAAGCAGACGGTATCCAACTCCACACCCATAAAGTGGTCAGCCGAGCTGAAAAAATAACCGAGGGAGTTCAACTTCACTTCCAAGACGGCAGCAGTCACACAAGCCAAACCGTCCTTTGGGCCATCGGCCGGCAACCAAACACCGAAAGCCTCAACCTCCAAGCTGCCGGTGTCGAAGTCACCGAACGTGGCTTCATCAAGGTGGATGCCTATCAAAATACCAGTACCCCTCAAATCTACGCCCTTGGGGATGTAACTGGCGAAAAAGAATTGACCCCTGTGGCTATCAAGGCTGGACGAACCCTGGCTGAACGCCTCTTCAATGGCCAAACCCAGGCCAAGATGGACTACAGCACCATCCCAACAGTTATCTTCGCTCACCCAGCCATCGGAACTGTTGGCTATACCGAAAAAGCGGCCATCCAAGAATTTGGAGCTGACCAGGTTAAAACCTACACTTCTACCTTTACCTCTATGTACACCGCTGTTACCGAGCACCGGCAGCCTATGAAACTCATGCTGGTAACCCAAGGACCAGAAGAGAAGGTCATCGGACTCCACGGAATCGGCTACGGCGTCGACGAAATGATCCAAGGCTTCGCCGTTGCCATCAAGATGGGCGCCACCAAGGCCGATTTTGATGCAACCGTCGCTATCCACCCAACCGGATCCGAAGAATTTGTTACCATGCGGTAATCTTTGAAGCCTAAAAAATCACCCTGTTTCTCTTGCTAAACAAAGAGAAACAGGGTGATTTTGCTATTCATAGATAGCTGCGTAAGCTTCCAAGATCTTGTGAGCAATACGCTCGACATCATTTTGCATGCCACGCATCTCAAAGGTATCCAAGACAGGGACCGAAAACTGCTGACTGTATTGTTGGGCAGTCAGGCAATACTGGTGATTAAAATTGCGATTACCACTACCAACAACCCCCAAACAGTAAAAGGCATTTTCCCCATAGGCCATAAAGTCGCGAACATCCGTGGTTAAGATTTCCACATCCCCATTGTCAATCCCATTGCCACCTTCCAGGTAGGTTGGCACAAAAGTCACATAGGGCTTGTTCAAGAAGAAAAAGTCCTGCTCTTCCTTGACCAAGCTCTTGATATCAATCAAATGAATGGTCAGACTAGGATTTTGAATCAGTAAATAGGTCTGCAGGCGGCTGACAAAACTTTCGGTATTGCCACTGAGGCTAATATAAACAAAGGTCAATTCCTGCATTAGAACACCTCAGAATCCAAGGCAGCTTCTTCCACAGACTTCTGGTAACGACGCAAACCGAAATAAGCAATGGCAGAAAGAATTAGAAAAATAGCCACGAAGGCAAGGGCTGTGTATTTATTGTTTGAGAGCAGGCTATTCATCAAATCTCTATTTTTAATCATGGACCGGACCAGTTGATTAGAAATCATCAGCGAAACCATCGTGCTCACTAAAGCCGCCACGCGCATGGCTAAGTAAGCATAGGTCGCTTTGACCACATCTTTTTTGAAAAATAGAAAGAAGGCTGAAGTCCCAAAAAGAATAAAATTAAGGGCCGTCATCCCCAAACTGAGCGGAGTCATAGTCCACTTGCTAGCTGCAATCTGTAACCGTATAACCTCAACGCCTCCCACTTGCTGGGCTACTTGCTCGTTATCCAAATAACTCGTAAAAGATTCCAAGACACTAGGCAGCTGAACCAGGCTATAAATCGTCAACAAGACCGATAGGGCTGACAAGCCTAACAAAACATATAAAAAAACAGGTTTCTTTTCCATCTAGTCCTCCTTATATTAACACCACTTCCATTTTAAAATCGAATCCTCAAACTAGTTTGAATCCACACTAGGCAACGAGACGCAGACATAACTCCAGTTAGGCAAGTCGAAGCTAACAACGTGTGGATTTAAAATAGAAAGAGTATAAGTAGAAAAACTGTACTATTAGAATAGCCCTATCTCCTAAAAATGTCAAGGAAAAGCCAGTTCCTCCACGACAAACGCATGAAAGGTTCTAACTGATTTTTTCTTCAGTCAGAACCTTTTTTTACAGCAATGATTTTAAATATCTATCAAAGACCATGCTCAGATGAAACTTTTTACGTCTTAAACTCATCTT
>NZ_JACBXX010000038.1 GCF_013415245.1 Streptococcus danieliae
GGGATAGCCTTTCTCAGTATTTTGTCGTAATTATATTGTATCAAGACTATCTCCATAAAGCAAAAAAGCAACGGCTCTTAAACCGTTGCTTTTTTGCTTTAGTCAGAGAGACTTTTGTCCCAAACTCTACTTTACCGAGCAAGGGAAATTTTCTCACTTCAGAGTGTTGTCTAGTGATCCAAAGCTTACCGATAACTCAGATCAAAGAAAAATAGAGGCTAAAAAATATGTCGCCGAGATCTTAGAGCCCCTGATTGCCATCCAACCCGAGCCTCCTAAAGGGGAAAACCTCCAATGGCTTTTCAACATCACCTATGGAAGGAGGTTTCAATAAGGACTAGCAGTCCAATCTAGCCCTCATTGAAAACCAAAGTTCACTTGTCAAGGAGAAAACATCATAAAAAAATTCATCCTAATCCTAGGCCTCCTCAGCATCTGTATCTTCCTCATCAAAACCTACTATGACCTCCGAGCAAACCTCATTCACTATTCTGTTTACTATGCGCAAAATCTAGACCACAACCCCAATTATGATCCTGTTATGGCCATGGTTGTGGATAACCTCGACTATATCCCTCGGTTAGAAGATGACTCAATTCACTATGACTTTGATGGACATTCAACAATTTATAAGGAAAATCCCAAAATATATTTAAATGGATCACCTGAACAATATGTTGTTTATAAAAATGATGAGCTCTATTATTTTACTGGACAAGGTAAGTTTTCACACTTTAGAATCTTAGGCAGCGACTCAAAATTTGACGATAGCTCAGATCAAAGAAAAATAGAGGCTAAAAAATATGTCGCCTAGATCTTGGAGCCCCTGATTGCCATCCAACCCAAACCGCCTATATACTCTAGCAAAAGTACTGGATCTTTTACTTTGATTGGTGAAACAACTTTGACGCAGTAGCTGATTGGTTTCTTCATTCGCTTTTCAAGCTTAGAAGAAAACCTAATCAGCCTTGCGGGGGTGGGAGTAAAAAGATCCAGTGGATCTTTTTAGCATGAGCCCAAAATTAAGAAAGCGAATTAACTAAATTTTTTCAAAATTAGTTCTGTCCCACTCCCAATGGCTCCTTAACATCACCTACGGCAGACGTTTTCAATAGTGACTTTTCCGTCATCTATCCTTGGATAGAGCTTTGATAGAACTCCATTTCTCTCTCTACTTGCTGAATATGGTATAATTTTCAAAAACACAGAACATAGAAAGAGGTTCCCTATGCCTGCCAAAGCCATTATTACCATTTTTGGTGCCAGTGGAGATTTAGCCAAACGTAAGCTCTATCCTGCCCTATTTCGTCTGTTCAAAACCGGAAAGCTAGCAGATAATTTTGCGGTTATCGGCGCCTCTCGTCGTCCTTGGTCCAAGGAGGAATACGAAGCGGTTGTTCTTGAATCCATTCAGGATTTAGTGACTGATCCAAGTCAAGCTCAGGACTTTGCGGCTCGTTTTTACTACCAAAGCCACGATGTCACCAGCACCTTGGATTATCGAAATATCCGGGAGCTCCAGAGCCAGCTCAATGATCGCTATCGGGCAGACAACAACAAGCTCTTTTTCCTCTCCATGTCCCCTCGTTTCTTTGGGACTATCGCCAAGCACCTCAAGTCTGAAAACATCATCGATGGCCTTGGCTTTGAGCACTTGATTATCGAGAAGCCTTTTGGCTCCGACCTGGAGTCCGCCTGCCAGCTCAATGAGGAGCTGATGGATTCCTTCCGCGAAGACCAGATTTTCCGCATCGACCATTATTTAGGCAAGGAGATGGTTGAAAATATTTACGCCATCCGCTTTGCCAACCCCATCATCGATCGCATCTGGGATCGCCACTCCATCCATAACATCCAAATTACCCTCGCTGAACAACTAGGCGTTGAAGAACGCGGGGATTATTATGACCAATCCGGTGCCTTGCGGGATATGGTGCAAAACCATGCCCTACAGATTCTATCCCTATTAACCATGGATAAGCCCCACTCCTTCAGCAAGCATGATATCCGGGCTGAAAAAGTCAAGGTCTTCCAATCCTTGAAGAAGCCAGGACCAAAAGAGCTAGCCAACCATTTTGTCCGCGGCCAATACACCGCCAATCAGGACCTACCAGGCTATCGCGAGGAGCCAAAGGTGAATCCAGACTCAATGACGGAAACCTACTTTGCCGGTGTCTTCTTCCTAGACAGCAACCGTTTCCGCAACATCCCTATCTTTATCCGCACCGGCAAACGCCTGGCTGAAAAGGCCACACGAGTGGATATCGTCTTCAAACAAGAAGAGATCATTTTTGCTGAGGATTTAGAACCCAACATTTTAACCCTCTACATCCAACCAGAAGAGGGCATCTCTTTCCAATTCAACCAAAAAATACCAGGCTACGACTTCACAATCCAGCCCCAAGCCATCAGCTCCTTTGACCGCACTGCCGGACCGGAAGGCTATGAAAAACTGATTTTTGAAGCCCTCCAAAGCAACTCCTCTAACTTCAGCCACTGGCACGAAGTTAAAGCAAGCTGGAAGCTGATTGACAAAATCGAGCACAGCTGGCAAGAAGACCAAAGCCCCCTCCACTTCTACCCAGCCGGCTCCCACGGCCCCGAAGCCGCTGACCAACTCCTGGCTCAGTTTGACGCCAAATGGATTTGGTAGGATATAGATTTCAAGACAAACTTCAAATTGAGGTTTGTCTTTTTTATCGACATAAAAAAAGAGGCTGGGACAAAAGTCTAGCCTCTCTCTTTATGATTAACAAAATGCCTTTGACGCAGTAGTTGATTGAGCCTAACAGCATTGTATGCTGTTAGAGAGTACCAAATCTTTTTTGCGAAGCAAACTCCAATCGTTCGCTTGATAGCGAACATTTCATGTTCGTCCATATCATAGGCTCAGCGAGTCAATTCCTGACTCGCCGAGAGGACTCCGAACCCGACCTAATCAACCTTGCGGGGGTGGGAGTAAAAAGATCCAGTGGATCTTTTTAGCATGAGCCCAAAATTAAGAAAGCGAATTAACTAAATTTTTTCAAATTTAGTTCCGTCCCAATTCCAATTCCTATCTAACGACTCTTACTCCATCTCGGTCACAAACACGCCATCCAATAAGGAGCGCATAAATTGCTCCGAATTAAAATCACCGATGTCGTCGAGTTTTTCACCAAAGCCGATCAGTTTCACCGGAATATCCAATTCCTGGCGAATGGCCAGCACAACTCCTCCTCGAGCTGTGCCGTCAATCTTGGTCAAGACAATCCCGGTAACCGGTGTGATTTTTGAAAATTCCTTAGCCTGTACTAAGGCGTTTTGACCGGTGGAGGCATCCAAGGCCAAGAGGGTTTCATGAGGGGCCTCGGGGATTACGCGCTTGATGATCCGACCCATTTTCTCCAGCTCAGCCATGAGGTTGTCCTTGTTCTGCAAGCGGCCGGCTGTGTCAACCAAGAGGACATCAACACCTTCGGCTTGGGCCCGTTCTAGGCCATCATAGACAACGCTGGCTGGATCGCTTTTTTCAGGTCCAGTGACAACGGGCACACCCACGCGTTTGCCCCATTCAACTAGCTGGGCCACAGCTCCTGCCCGGAAGGTATCGGCTGCGACCAACATGACCTTGCGGCCTTCTTCTTTGTAACGATAGGCTAGTTTTCCGATAGAGGTTGTTTTACCAACGCCGTTAACCCCGACAAAAAGCATAACTGTCAGACCTTCTTGGAAGTTAATTCCCTCTTCATAGTGACCATCCTTGTCGTAAATGTCCACTAATTTTTCAATAATAACCCGGCGTAAGTCTTCCGGTTTTTTAGCATTCTCCAAGCGAGCTTCTTGACGTAGGTCCTCGGTTAGCTGGGTCGCAACCTGCACACCGACGTCACTGGTGATGAGGAGTTCTTCCAACTCCTCGAAAAATTCCTCGTCCACTGTACGGAAATTGGCGAAAAAGGCGTTGAGGCTTTCCAAGAAACCTGAACGGGTTTTCTGCAAACTCCGATTGTATTTCTCAGCTTCAGTTTCCCGGCGTTTACGAACTTCTTCCAAGGCATCCTGGAACTGCTCTTCCTCAACCTTGCGGCTAGCTGCATCCAGTTGGGCCCGCATTTGTACATAGTAGTCCGGTAGGGTTTCAGCCGTTACCTTTTCAACCGCAATCTCAGCAGCTTCCACTTCCTCCGACTGTTCAGGCTCAGATGCTTCAATTGGAGTCTCGATTCCCTCGGTTACTTCGATTACCGGTTCCACTTCCTTCAGTTGCTCCGGCTCAGACGCTTCGGCTGGCGCCTCAACTTCCTCGGTTACTTCGACTACTGGCTCTTCTTGCGGATCTTCTGCTTTCTCAATTCCAAATAGGCGATCAAATAGCCCCATCTTGTTTCTCCTTCAATACATATTCCTCCACTGCTCGGGCAACACCGTCCTGATCATTGGTCCACTCCAAGACCTTCCAGGCCACGTCCTTCAAGGCTGGAACGGCATTGCCCATGGAAACCCCATAGCCAGCCCATTGAACCATCGACAAGTCGTTGGCCTCGTCTCCAAAAGCCATCACCTGGTCCTTACTCAAGCCCAGCAGAGCTGTTAATTTCTCCAACCCTCTTGCCTTATCCGCCTCTTTTGGCAGCCACTCCAGCAATTGGTCGCGGGACTTAAAGATTCCATATTTTTCAAAAAATGGGGCTGGGATTTGCTGGATTGCCCCATCTAAAGCAGCTGCGTCGTGAGCCGAGATACACTTATTATAAAAGGACTGCTCCTCCAAATCGGCAAAGGAAATCAGCTGGAAATCCAAACTTGGATTGAAAGACTGGTAACGTGAGACAATCGGCCCCTCAAGATTAAAGACGGTCCCCTCCTGAATCACATCCAAAGGTAGATTAAGCTCGCGACTAAGCTGGTAGAGCTCCGCAACTTCTTGGTAGCTAAACCGTGCCTCGGCCAAAATTTCACCCGTGTTGCGCTGGATCAGACCACCATTAAAGGTAATCGCATACTCCTCCGCCTGACCATCCAAGTCCAACTCCTTCAACAGAAAATCCATGGCTTTCAGAGGCCGCCCTGTAGTCAAAACCACCTTGACCCCCTGCTTACGAGCCGCCGCCAAGGCAGCCTTAGTCCGCGGACTGATTTTCTTCTCACTGGTCAATAAGGTCCCATCTAAATCCAGGGCGATTAAACGAATATCCATCAAACAAGCTCCTCCATATACTTGAGCACAGACCCCTGACTAGCAGGGCCAATCACACGATCGGCAATGGCCTTAATCTCATCCTTGGCATTCTCTGGACAAATAGCCAAACCAGCCAACTCCAGCATCTGCCGATCATTAAGCTGATCTCCAAAAGCCACCAAATCATCCGGATGCCAGTCCTTCATCAACAACAGACGCCCCAGCGCCGCCCCCTTATCAATCCCTGTAGGAACAATATCCAAGGTCTGGTAACCCGTCGTCATAACCGAATAACCCGGCAAATGCTGAACCAGCCAAGCCACCCCTTCCTGCACCTCCGCTTCCCGCAAATTCAAGGTAACCTTGAAAATCGGCTCCTGCATCTCCTGCAAATCTCCGATCAACTGAATCTGCGGATGATACTCCCGCGCCAACTCCAAATAGTCCGCATCCACCGTCTCCAAGGCATAAACCTCATGCTCCGCCGAAAAAATCAACTGATTCTTATCCACATAAGGACTTGCCACCAAATCCGCAAACAGCTGCTCCACCGTCTCCGCATCCATGGTCCGAGACCAAATCACCTGACCCCGCTCCTCAATAATCGAACCATTCTCACCAATCAAATACATCCGATCCTGGAAATCCGCAAACAACTCCCGCATTGACGCAATCCCACGACCAGATGCCGCCGCAAACACAATCCCCTGCTCATCCAAACGATCCAAGAGGCTGGCAAACCGCTCCTGATCAAACTGATGGTTCCCATCTAAAAATGTCCCATCCAAGTCTGTCGCCATTAATCGAAACATACAAGCTACCC
Source organism: Streptococcus danieliae (assembly GCF_013415245.1). Lineage (GTDB taxonomy): Bacteria > Bacillota > Bacilli > Lactobacillales > Streptococcaceae > Streptococcus > Streptococcus danieliae_A. The sequence goes on from NZ_JACBXX010000038.1 coordinate 5,985, forward strand.
CAGTCCTTTTCAAAAATTTCCAAAACATCTCCTTTTATTTTAACACAGAAGCACCAAAAAAGGACCTGTCCGATCGACAGACCCTTGATTATGACCAAAGTCTTAGAAAAGAGGCTGGGACAAAAGTCTAGCCTCATTGACTTTGGTTAATAAAATGCCTTTGACGCAGTAGCTGATTGGCCTCCCGAGTTTATCACTTTATGTTATAATCAACCTAACTCAATCGCTTGATAGAACTGGATTTTTTTGAAATTTCCAGCCCTTTATTCTTGTGTTGTATGGCGTTGTATGTTACAATGAACTATGGCTTTTATCCGAACAACAACAAATAAAGAAGGCAGAACTCATGTGTATCTTGCCGAAAGTTATCGCAAAGATGGAAAAACCAAACAAAGGATTATTAAAAAATATGGACTCCTAGATGAATTAGAAGTTCGAGAGCCTGGCATCCTTGAGCGTTTGAAATAAGTATTCATACACTACAAGAAAATAATCAAAAAGGATGGCCAAACTCCTTGGTACACAAGGGGTTAGCTATCCTTTGTCTTTTTTAAACTGATAAACTCGGGATTTTAACACAGAAACACCAAAAAAGGACCTGTCCGATCGACACGCCCTTGATTATGACCAAAGTCTTAGAAAAGAGGCTGGGACAAAAGTCTAGCCTCATTGACTTTGGTTAATAAAATGCCTTTGACGCAGTAGCTGATTGGCCTCTTCGTTCGCTTTTCAAGCTCGGAAGAGGACCTAATCAGCCTTGCGGGGGTGGGAGTAAAAAGATCCAGTGGATCTTTTTAGCATGAGCCCAAAATTAAGAAAGCGAATTAACTAAATTTTTTCAAATTTAGTTCTGTCCCACTCCCAAACTGTGTACTTAACAGCAGCCTTTGAGCTAATAAATAGGAACCTTTCTTTTACTAGACTTCCTGCGAAACGTTAACTATCCTTCAAAATTGATAATACCAGCAATCAAATTCATTCGTAAACCAAAGCGTTTTTTACGATTCCAATAAGTGGTTGAAAATATTTTAAACACTTTAAATTTTGCAAAAACATTCTCAACCTTAATACGTCTTGAAGATAGAGCTCGATTATAAGATTTTTCCTCTTTTGTTAAGGGATGTAATTTACTAGATTTTACAGGAGTTTTTGCTTGAGGATAGAGCTTCGTAAGTCCTTGATACCCGCTATCTGCCAATATTTCCTGAGCCTTAGATAAATTTCGTCTACTAGTTCTAAAAAGTTTCATGTCGTGGCAGTAATTCAGCTGAACATCGAGAAAAAGAATTCGTCCTTGTCCAGTTACGATTATTTGCGCCTTGCTTGCATGAATTTTCTTTTTCCCAGAATAGTTTAACTTTTGTTTTTTTGGGGGCGTTGAATTTTCACTTCTGTTGCATCAATGATGAGTGTATCCGTATCTTTGATTTCTCTTTTTCCAATAGCGAAACCACTTTGAACTAAAGTTTCTTCAACCCAATGGCTACGACGAATAAGGTTACTTTCATGTACACCAAAATCAGCCGCAATTTGTTCATAAGTGCGATATTCACGTAGATATTGAAGAGTAGCCATCAAGATGTCTTCTAAACTCATTTTGGGTTTACGGCCACCTTTAGAGTGTTTTGCCTGATAAGCAACTGTCAAGATTTCTAACATTTTTTCAAAAGTTGTTCTCTCAACACCAACTAGGCGTTTAAAGCGTACATCGGAAAGTTTTTTACTGGATTCATAATTCATAGCTTTAGTTTATCATATTATAGTTTTGCAGGAAGTCTACTAAAAAAAACGGGACACAAAAACAGAAGTACTTATTCCCGTGAACAGATAAGTTTGTTAAAAATACCCAGACTAATTAAATCCCTAATCATTCATCCCCACTATAAAAATCAGGTGAAATCGTTGATAATCTAAGGATTCCGCCTGGTTTCTTTGTCTCACCCAATGGGTGAAAATCAAAAACTTCTAGAAACCTTGATCTATCAGGGATTCTGGAAGTTTTTTAGGCTCTTTGTCAACTGTAGTGGGTAGAATTTTACAATCTATAAATAGTGAGTACAATATAGCCTAAAAATGGCTTCCTTTCAATTCATATGGGATGCATTCCCTGTGGTGGGGGACGGCAGCGACCTCTGACGAGTTCCATGCCTTATTCGGGAACCGAAGTTTCCCGAATCCCCCCGATTCCAAGCTCGGTGGCTTGGAATCTTTTCAGTACGACGGGCATGTCGTATATCTGAGGTGCAAGTCCTCTGTGGGCACCTGCTACCGGTGAACCCAATAGCGACTCCCAAGCCTGACTATCGTGAGGTAGCGGGGAGAGGAAGGGATAGCGAAATCGTGGCTCTACGAACAGAAATGTGATATGAAGGCGTATGTAGTGGATGAGGAGGCTGAAAACTCTAAAGTCCCAAAAGGTAGTCGTAACCTATATGCGTAGATCACGAGAGTAAACGAGGAAAGATATACGACTTATCCCGTGAGGTCTCATGAGCGTCGTAGACGTAGTAACAACGAATCATGAGAAGTCAGCCGAACCCATAGTAGTGATGAAGTTTCTGTAATGGAAATGGAGCGAAGGGGCGAACAATTAACCGAAGTAATCCTACTTCACTTGTGTCTGTAAAAGAACGGTCTGATAGAACTGGAGACGGTCACGTATTGACTAGGAGAAGGTTCACGAATCTAAGATGTCCCTCAGACACCGAAACAAGAAAGGAATACGCACATGTCAGAATTGCTAGATAAGATATTATCTCGGAACAATATGCTTGAAGCCTATCATCAGGTAAAAAGAAACAAGGGTTCTGCTGGTATCGACGGAGTTACCATTGAGGAAATGGATAATTTCCTACGGCAACATTGGCGAGAAACCAAGGAACTTATAAAGCAGAGGAAGTACAAACCTCAACCAGTTTTACGAGTTGAAATTCCTAAGCCAAATGGTGGCGTCCGAAATCTTGGAATCCCTACAGTCATGGACAGAATGGTACAACAAGCGATTGTTCAAACCATCAGTCCAATCTGTGAAAGACACTTCTCAGAGTATAGTTATGGCTTTCGTCCCAATCGCTCTTGTGAGACAGCTATTATTCA
>NZ_JACBXX010000047.1 GCF_013415245.1 Streptococcus danieliae
TGGAAATCTCCGAAAGGCTGGACATGCCGTCCCCATCAAGATAGTGTACAGAGTTTTAAGCGCAAGCTGAAGCGACTAACGACGAGGAAGTGGAGCATTGACCTAACGACACGGATTGAACGATTAAATTGGGTTATCCGCGGTTGGGTAAATTACTTCTCACTTGGTAATATGAAGACGATACTGACGCAAATAGATGAGCGTTTACGAACTCGTATCCGAGTCATTATCTGGAAGCAATGGAAGAAAAAATCGAGACGACTATGGGGACTTCTGAAACTAGGTGTTCCGAAATGGATAGCCGATAAAGTATCTGGCTGGGGTAACCACTATCAACTAGTGGCACAAAAGTCAGTCTTAAAGCGAGCTATATCAAAACCAGCCCTTACTAAAAGAGGACTGGTTTCTTGTCTAGATTTCTATCTTAAACGACATGCGTTAAAAGTTAGTTGAACCGCCGTGTGCCGAACGGCACGCACGGTGGTGTGAGAGGGACTAGAAATTAGCCTCTACTCGATTCTATAAGGGGCGTTTGTTGGGAATCCCGGCCTTGCGTGGATACTTGTTAGGTGTCTCTTTGCGTTTTTCCAAGGTTGTTAAGGTACGGGGATCGCCATTAGGCAGTTGGTAGTTTTGAGAGTGAACAATCTTGGTGAAGAGGGTGGTTAAAGCATTTTGGGCTTCCTGGATCTCTTCTTGTGCATCGCTGGCCTTGAGGGCTTGGAGGCGACCACCGATTTTGAGAAAGGGAATTGTCAATTCTGCAAGGATAGGAAGTCGCGCGACTGCTCGGGCGGTGACGATGTCAAAGTGGGCCCGGTAGCTCTTGTCTTGTCCTAAATCTTCGGCACGGCCATGGATAAAGTGAACCTTGTCTAGTTGAAGTTTGTCAGCCAGCAGCTCTAGGAACTGGATACGTTTATTGAGCGAGTCAATAATGGTGATTTCTAGTTCAGGTAGTAAAATTTTCATAGGCAGACTCGGAAAACCAGCTCCCGCTCCGATATCAAGTAGCTCTAAGGGCTGATTAGTGATCTCGCCCATGAGGACAGGAGCCAAGGAGTCATAGAAGTGTTTGAGGTAGACTTCGTCTTTCTCCGTGATGGCTGTGAGATTGATTTTTTGATTCCATTCAACGAGTAATGTATAGTAATCTTCAAATTGTTGTTTTTGTTTTTCCGTCAGGGAAAATCCCTGTTCTTCAAGTTTTTGGTAGAATAATTCTGGTTTCATAACCCCTCCCTCTTTCCCTTTATTCTAACACATTTACCCCTAATTTTGATATACTAGTACTAGCTTTATAGAAGGAAGGATGTCGCTACATGTTGCTTATTATTGGAATTTTAATTGTCCTACTTGTTTTTGGAGTAGTGGCTTATAATGGCCTGATTCGTGCCCGGATGCAGACCCAGGAAGCCTGGAGTCAGATCGATGTACAATTAAAGCGCCGCAATGATTTAATTCCGAATTTGATTGAAACGGTGAAAGGCTACGGCAAGTACGAGCAGTCTACCCTGGATAAAATTACCAGCCTCCGCACCCAGGTTCAGCAAGCGGCAAATCCAGCCGAGGCCATGGCAGCCAGTGATGCCCTTAGTCGCCAGGTGTCAGGAGTCTTTGCGATTGCAGAGAATTATCCAGATTTGAAGGCCAACACCAATTATTTGCAGCTGCAAGAGGAGTTGACCAATACAGAAAATAAAATTGCCTACTCACGTCAGCTCTATAATAGCGTAACTGCGAAATACAATACAAAATTAGAGACGGTTCCAACCAATATCATTGCCAACTTTTTCCATTTTCAACCAGAGGACTTCCTCCAAATTCCTGAAGCAGAAAAGGCAGTTCCGAAAATTGATTTTGGAAGTAATGGGCTAGGAGACTAACATGTTATTTGACCAAATTGCAAGTAATAAAAGGCGTACCTGGGTATTGCTCTTTGTCTTTTTTCTCCTCTTGGCTTTGATAGGAGCTGCAGTTGGTTATCTCTGGTTGGGAAATGTCTGGGGTGGTGTTTTAACAGCCTTTATCATTGGTGGTATCTATGCTCTGAGCATGATTTTCCAAGCGACGGAAATGGTCATGTATATGAACGGAGCTCAGGAAATTCAGGAGAAGGATTACCCGGACTACTACCATATTGTGGAAGATATGGCGTTAGTGGCGCAGATTCCCATGCCACGGGTTTATGTGGTTCAGGATCCGTCTCCCAACGCCTTTGCGACAGGCTCTAATCCCAAAAATGCTGCCGTTGCTGCGACGACAGGTTTGTTAAATATGATGAACCGTCAAGAGTTAGAAGCGGTGATGGGCCATGAAGTCAGTCATATCCGTAATTATGATATTCGCATTTCGACTATTGCTGTGGCCTTGACCAGCGCGGTGACCATGTTATCTAATATAGCTGGGAGAAATCTCTGGTACAGTATGGGTGGCCGTCGGCGTTCGTCCTCTGATGAGAACCAACAGGGTGCAGCTAATGTGATTTTTCTGCTCTTGTCCTTGTTAGCGATTGTCTTGGCCCCCTTGGCAGCAACCTTGGTGCAGCTAGCCATTTCCCGTCAGCGGGAGTTTTTGGCAGATGCTTCCAGTGTGGAATTGACACGCAATCCCAAAGGGATGATTTCCGCCCTTCAAAAACTAGAAGGGGGACCAGCTAGTAAGCGTCCCGTAGATGATGCCAGTGCGGCTCTCTACATCAATGAACCTCGCAAGACCAGCAGCCTACAGCGGCTGTTCTACACCCACCCACCGATTCCTGAACGAATTGCTCGTTTGGAAGAAATGTAAGGAGAACCATGTTTCATTTACAAGAAATTCGCCGTCAGCCGGATGGCCTTAGCTTTGACCAAGAACTGGATTTATTGAAATCCCTACAGGAGCGCAATCCAGAGATTTTGGATTTACAGCACTTGCGGGCCGTTGGGAAAGTGACTTATGAAAAAGGTCTCTATTTCCTAGACTATCAATTGTCCTATGAAATTACCCTGGCCTCTAGTCGCAGTCTAGAACCTGTGGTCCTTGAAGAAAATCGTCCGATTACAGAGGTTTTCGGTGATTCTGAAGAGGCTTCTGCTTTGAGCGACGAGGAGGCTTTGTATCTGCTACCGATTGAAGGAGAAGGGATTAGCTTGGAGGATAGTGTCGCCGACAATATCTTGTTAGAAATTCCGCTTAAAGTTCTGACACCAGAAGAGGAAGCGGAAGCCAGTATGCCCCAGGGCCAGTCTTGGCAGGTTCTTTCAGAGGAAGACTACCTTCAGCAACAGGCTGAGGCCAAGAAAGAGAATAGCCCTTTTGCCTCGCTTCAAGATTTGTTTACAGAAGATTAACCTTTATTTCCTGGAAGTGCAACTTCCAGGTTTTTTGCCGTTTTCGAAAAATTGCAGAAGATTTTTTTAGGTGGTATAATGGAAGCAAATAGTTTAAGGAGAAACTCATGTCAAAAGCAAATTTTGGTGTTGTTGGTATGGCTGTTATGGGACGCAATTTGGCGCTCAATATTGAGTCTCGTGGCTATACGGTTGCTATTTATAACCGTAGTAAAGAAAAGACAGAGGATGTTATTGCAAGCCATCCCGATAAGAATTTTGTGCCGAGCTATGATGTGGAATCATTTGTGGCATCGATTGAAAAACCACGTCGCATTATGTTGATGGTTCAGGCGGGTGCAGGTACGGATGCGACTATTCAGGCGCTCCTTCCTTACTTGGACAAAGGGGATATCCTTATTGATGGAGGAAACACCTTCTACAAAGATACCATTCGTCGGAATGAGGAGCTAGCAGATTCTGGTATTAACTTTATTGGAACAGGTGTTTCTGGTGGTGAAAAGGGAGCCTTGGAAGGGCCATCTATCATGCCAGGTGGTCAAAAAGAGGCCTATGAATTGGTTGCCGATGTTTTGGAAGAAATTTCTGCCAAGGCGCCTGAAGATGGTGCTCCTTGTGTGACCTATATTGGTCCAAATGGTGCAGGTCATTACGTTAAAATGGTCCACAACGGCATTGAGTATGGGGACATGCAATTGATTGCTGAAAGTTATGACCTTATGAAAGGTCTACTTGGTTTGTCTGCAGAAGAAATGGCTGATATTTTCACCGAGTGGAACCAAGGAGAATTGGATTCCTATCTGATTGAAATCACAGCTGATATTCTTCGCCGTAAGGATGATCAGGGACAAGATGGACCGATTGTCGACTACATTTTGGATGCAGCCGGTAATAAGGGGACTGGTAAGTGGACTAGCCAATCAGCTCTGGATCTTGGAGTTCCACTCCCCTTGATTACAGAATCTGTGTTTGCACGTTATATCTCGACCTACAAGGAAGAGCGTTTAGCAGCCAGCAAAGTCCTAGCAGGACCTTCTGCGGCAGCTTATGAAGGGGATCGGGCAGAGTTGATTGAGAAAATCCGTAAGGCCCTTTACTTCTCAAAAATTATGTCGTACGCACAAGGTTTCGCCCAATTGCGCGTGGCAAGTAAAGAAGAGAACTGGGATCTACCATTTGGGGAGATTGCCTCTATCTGGCGTGCAGGATGTATTATCCGTGCTCGTTTCTTGCAAAAAATTACAGATGCCTACAAGGAAGATGCCGATCTACCAAATCTTCTTTTGAATGACTACTTCCGTCAAGTGACTGCAGATTATCAAGCTGCGGTGCGTGAGGTTGTAGCCTTGGCGATCCAGCACGGAGTCCCAGTGCCAACCTTTGCAAGCGCGATTAACTACTATGATAGCTACCGAGCTGCTGATTTACCAGCCAACTTGATTCAAGCTCAACGAGATTACTTCGGCGCTCATACTTATGAACGCAAAGATAAAGAAGGAATCTACCACTACTCTTGGTATTCTGAAGAATAAGGAGGTCTTATGGGGAAACGGATTGTACTAATTGAACAGGACTGCCACTTGGCTCGTTTCCTCAGCCTTGAGTTGGAGTCTGCTGGCTATGAAGTTCAGTGGCTTGAAGACCAGCAGGAGGCCCTTGAATTAGCAGCCAACAGGGCGATTGACTTATTTCTTTTTGACCTGCAAGCCGGCCTGGAAGCCAACCAAGCCTTTTTCCAAACCCTCGAACAGGTTCGGCCTGCAGCGGTTTTGATTGCCTTGGCTAGCCCCGAGGATCTGCAGCTGCAGCAGGAGCTCATCCAACGTTATGCGGTCTTAGCAGCCGTGAAGCCCTTTGTGGCAGCGATTTTGTTGGAGCAAATTGCCTCTATCTTTAGAGGGCGGGATTTTATTGACCAACATTGTAGCCAAATGCAAAAAATAACCAAGCATCGCCATTTGACGGTTGATTTGGTAAATCATTTGGTTTACCGCAATGGGGAGCCGCTAGCCCTAACCCGCCGCGAGTATGACCTGCTAGTGACCCTGATGGCTAGTTCCAGTGCCCTTAGCCGGGAAGAGCTGTTGGAGCGGATTTGGAAATACGAGAACCCGACTGGTACTAATATCGTGGATGTTTATATCCGCTACCTTCGCGGTAAAATTGATGTTCCAGGCCAGCCTAGTTATATCGAGACTGTTCGGGGGGTTGGTTATAAAATGCGGGATGCTGTGGTTTAAAGTTGTATGGGGGATTCTCCCGTACAACTTTTTTTTAATCAGACTCCGTCAGCCTAGCGGGAAAGCGTTTTAAAAGTTTTAAATAAAAAGTTATGAAAACCTTTACAAAAAGGAAGGGATACTGTATAATAAGTTGTAAGTCAAACGATTGCCTATCGTGAAGTTATTAAATATATGAGGAGATGTATGATGAAAGATGCATTCAAAAATCTAACGAGCTTTGAATTCTGGCAAAAATTCGGTAAAGCTCTGATGGTGGTTATCGCTGTTATGCCAGCCGCTGGTTTGATGATTTCCATCGGGAAATCGATCCCAATGTTGGGACCGGAAGTTGGCGCTCTGGTGATGATTGGTAGCGTGCTTGAGCAAATTGGTTGGGGTGTTATCGGAAACCTCCACATCCTCTTTGCTCTTGCAATCGGTGGTAGCTGGGCTAAGGAACGTGCGGGTGGTGCCTTCGCTGCGGGACTTTCCTTCATCCTATTGAGCCGCTTGACAGGAGTTATCCTTGGTGTGAACGGCGATATGTTGCGTGATCCAGATGCAACTGTGCAAACCTTGCTTGGATCAACCATCAAGGTTTCAGACTACTTTGTAAGTGTCCTTGAAGCGCCTGCCTTGAATATGGGAGTGTTTGTCGGAATTATTGCCGGATTTGTTGGAGCAACTGCCTACAACAAATACTACAACTACCGTAAACTTCCAGATGCGCTTTCCTTCTTTAACGGAAAACGGTTTGTACCATTTGTGGTTATCCTACGTTCTGTAATCGTAGCGATTATCCTATCACTTGTATGGCCAGTCATCCAGTCTGGAATCAACGCTTTCGGTGTTTGGATTGCCAACTCTCAAGAAAATGCGCCATTTATTGCCCCATTCCTCTTTGGTACTTTGGAGCGTCTCTTGTTGCCATTTGGTCTGCACCACATGTTGACCATCCCAATCAACTATACCGCTCTTGGTGGTACTTACGAGATCATGACTGGTGCAACAGCAGGTCAAACTGTATTTGGACAAGATCCACTCTGGTTGGCTTGGGTCACTGACTTGACTAACTTGAAGGCTGCCGGTGATACCGCTGCCTACAACACTCTTCTAGAAACAATCACTCCTGCTCGCTTCAAAGTTGGACAAATGATTGGTTCCATGGGTATCTTGATGGGTATCGTTTTTGCGATCTACAAAAATGTGGATGCTGATAAAAAAGCGAAATACAAAGGGATGCTTACTGCAACTGCCTTGGCAGTTTTCCTAACTGGTGTTACTGAGCCTGTTGAATACATGTTTATGTTCGTGGCGATGCCACTTTATGTTATCTACGCTTTGATTCAAGGTCTTGCTTTTGGTATGGCAGATATTGTGAACTTGCGGATGCACTCTTTCGGAAGTATTGAATTCCTAACCCGTACCCCACTTGCGATTAATGCAGGTTTGGGAATGGATATTCTAAACTTTGTTTGGGTAACTGCCCTCTTTGGTCTTGTGATGTACTTCGTTTCAGACTTTATGATTCGCAAATTCAACTACGCGACACCAGGTCGGAACGGCAACTATGAAGAAGGTATGGCTTCATCTGACTCTGCAGCAGGTTCTGGTGATGGGAAAGTAGCTGCTCCATCGCAAGCGGTTAACGTTATCAACCTACTTGGTGGAGCAAGCAACATCAGCGATGTTGATGCATGTATGACTCGTCTTCGGGTAACTGTTAAGGATCCTGATAAAGTTGGATCAGAAGATTTGTGGAAAAAAGAAGGAGCAATGGGTCTTGTTATGAAAGACTCCGGTGTCCAAGCGATTTACGGACCAAAAGCAGATGTCTTGAAATCAGATATCCAAGACCTCTTGGATTCCGGTGACGTGATTCCACAAACCGTGATGACAGTCTTTGATGATGCTCCTGCAGAATCTTCTGCCCCTCAAGGTAAAGCTGTTGCAGTTGCCAGTGTGGCTGACGGTAAGGCTATCGAATTGGCCTCTGTTTCAGATCCAGTCTTCTCTCAAAAAATGATGGGAGATGGATTTGCGGTTGAACCAAGCAACGGTGAGTTCTATGCCCCTGTTGCTGCAACTGTAACCAGCATCTTCCCAACCAAACACGCGCTCGGTCTCTTGACTGAAGAAGGACTTGAAATCTTGATCCACATTGGTCTAGATACGGTCAGCTTGGAAGGTAAGCCATTTACCGTTCATGTGGCAGAAGGTCAAAAAGTGGAACGTGGCGATCGTTTGGTAACCGCTGATTTGGATGCTATCCGTGAAGCAGGTCGTGAAACAGCTACAATCGTTGTCTTCACCAACCAAGACTTTGTTCAAAGCGTATCTGTCAACAAACTTGGTTCAGTTACCAAGGATGATACAGTCGCAACTGTTGAACTATAATCTTAAACTAGAAAAGGGAAAAAATGGCAAAATTCTTAACCTTGAACACCCATTCTTGGATGGAGGAAGAGCCAGAACAAAAATTGGCTGACCTTGTTCAACAAATTGTTCGTGAGGATTATGATGTCATTTGTTTGCAAGAAGTTAATCAGGAGATTAACTCTTCCCCTGCGGAAGAAGTGGCGGGCTATGTAGTAGCTCAGCCACTTCTTGCTATTCATGACGATCATTTTGCACATGTACTGGTGGGTGAATTGCAAAAAGCAGGTCTGCAGTATTATTGGAGCTGGGCCTATAATCACATTGGTTATGACCGTTACCATGAGGGAGTGGCGATTCTCTCCAAGGAACCGCTAGAGGCCAAGGAATTATTGGTATCAGATATTGATGATCCCAAGGACTACCGTCGGCGTCAGGTATTGTTGGCGGAGACAGTAGTGGACGGGCAAGCTATTCAAGTGGCCAGTGTCCATCTTTCTTGGTGGAACAAGGGGTTCCAAGCTGAGTGGGCGCGCTTGGAAGCAGAACTCAAAGCTAGTTCCCTTCCGCTCGTGTTAATGGGAGATTTTAATAATCCTGCCGGTCAGGAGGGCTATGAGCATATTTTAGCTAGCCCCTTACAACTTCAGGACAGTCATTTGGTGGCGAAAGAAGTCCAGGGGGAATTTACCATGGGTGGACATATCGATGGTTGGGAGGCTAAAACTCCTCCCCTTCGGATTGATTTTACTTTCTTGTCACCTAGCTGGCAGGTAGAGCGATCAGCTGTGATTTTTGACGGAGTAGCTGGTCCGATTGTCAGCGACCATTTTGGCTTGGAGGTTCTAGCCTATCCGGCCCATTAACAGACCTGCCCCTAAGTGGCTTTAGAATTTGATAGCAAGACTTGGACCAAGCTCCTTGGGGAGTTCGTAAATGGTCCAAGTCTTTTTTGGTTCTATAATAAGTTGTGTGGAAAGCTTTCTCTCCATGCAACTTTTTTTGTAATTCAGAGTGCAAAAAAAAAGCAATTCCTAGTAAACTGATAAGTGGAAAAAACATCAGAATAGGAATTGCTTTATATGGACTATAATACTCAAAAATTACTCGGAATTCAAGACCTAGACATTACTTTTAAAGAAGAAT
>NZ_JACBXX010000104.1 GCF_013415245.1 Streptococcus danieliae
TGGAAATCTCCGAAAGGCTGGAAATGCCGTCCCCATCAAGATAGTGTACAGAGTTTTAAGCGCAAGCTGAAGCGACTAACGACGAGGAAGTGGAGCATTGACCTAACGACACGGATTGAACGATTAAATTGGGTTATCCGCGGTTGGGTAAATTACTTCTCACTTGGTAATATGAAGACGATACTGACGCAAATAGATGAGCGTTTACGAACTCGTATCCGAGTCATTATCTGGAAGCAATGGAAGAAAAAATCGAGACGACTATGGGGACTTCTGAAACTAGGTGTTCCGAAATGGATAGCCGATAAAGTATCTGGCTGGGGTAACCACTATCAACTAGTGGCACAAAAGTCAGTCTTAAAGCGAGCTATATCAAAACCAGCCCTTACTAAAAGAGGACTGGTTTCTTGTCTAGATTTCTATCTTAAACGACATGCGTTAAAAGTTAGTTGAACCGCCGTGTGCCGAACGGCACGCACGGTGGTGTGAGAGGGACTAGAAATTAGCCTCTACTCGATTTGGAACAGCTATTCTCAGCAGCTCTCTTTTGGTATACTTATACTCATTGAACATTAAATCCTGCGAGAGTTTGGATTTTGGTGATTCGTGTGAGCCTATTGAAATGGAGGTGGTGGCTTCGTGCGTCCAACCGATTCGAATATTGAAAAAGTGAAGGTTTTCTTCCAAATCTTTTTGCCGATTTTAGTCTATCAGATGGCTAATTTTTCAGCCTCGTTTGTCGATACCATGATGACGGGCCAGTATGGAACTTTAGATTTAGCGGGGGTGGCCATGGCTACCAGTATTTGGCATCCGCTCTTTACGCTGGTGACAGGGACTATCTCGGCCTTGGTGCCGATTATTGGTCATCATTTGGGGCAGGGGCAGAGAGAGAAGGTTGTGAGGGATGTCTGGCAGTTTATCTATCTGTCTTTGATCTTAGCGATCCTTTTCTTAATCATCATTGGTTTTGGTGCTCCGCTTTTATTAGAAAGTTTAGGCTTGCAAATAGAGGTTCTGAAGGTGGGGAAAGACTATCTTCACTTCATGTTGCTAGGGATTTTGCCCCTGCTCTTGTTTAGTGTTTTCCGGTCATTTTTTGATGCCTTGGGACTGACAAAGCTATCCATGTACCTGATGTTGTTGCTATTGCCCTTTAATGCCTTTTTTAACTATTTATTAATTTATGGAATCGGTCCGCTTCCGGAATTGGGAGGAGCAGGGGCGGGTTTAGGCACGTCTCTTGCCTATTGGGCTTTGCTGGTAGTAGTTGTAGGGGTCATGCTCTGGCATCCGCAAATCAAATCCTATGGCGTTTTGAAACCCCAAGGGCTTTACTTTCCGGCCTTCAAAGAAGGATGGTTGTTGGGTTTGCCAATTGGGGGAGCTGTTTTTGTTGAATCTGCCATATTTGCAACGGTTGGTTTCTTTATGGCTCGTTTTTCTTCCGAGGTGATTGCCAGTCACCAGGCAGCCATGAATTTTTCGAATTTGATGTATGCCTTTCCGCTCAGTATTTCCATGGCTATGGCCATTATTATTTCTTATGAAAGAGGAGGCAAACGGCAGGCCGATGTGCTGGCTTATAGCCGGATTGGGCGGCTGATTGCGATTCTCTTTGCCGGAGTTACGCTAACCTTCCTCTATGTTTTCCGTGATCAAGTGGCAGCTCTCTATGGTAAAGATCCAGAATTTATCCGCTTAAGCAGTAATTTTTTGGTCTATGCCCTCTTTTTTCAATTTGCAGATGCCTTGGTATCCCCTGTTCAAGGTATTTTACGGGGCTACAAGGATACAAGTTATCCCTTTGTCATTGGACTGATTAGTTATTGGGGAATCGCCCTTCCCTTGGGCTATCTCTTGGATCGTGTATTTCAGTTAGGACCAGATGCTTACTGGATTGGCTTGAATATTGGCCTATGGGCTTGTGCCTTCCTTTTGCCTTGGCGGATGGCCGCGGTCCAGAAGCGGGAGCTTTAAGAATACTAAAAACGACAGTTTTGCGACTGTCGTTTTTAGATACTTCCTATTTGGTTTTCATTTGTCCTTGGGGATAATAGGTTCCCTCAGGCAAGTCTTGAATAAAGACATGGATAGCTTCCTTGGGAGCTCCTGTGTGCTTCATAACAGATTCGGTTACTTCTGCAGCCAAGGCTTGTTTTTATTCCAGGCTTCGTCCTTCAAATAATTCGATTTTTACAAATGGCATTGTCTTCCTCCTTTAAAGCTATTCTACCATAAAGAGCCTCGGTAAAAGACTGTAAATTTCCTGAGATTTAGTGTATAATTGGTAGAAATAATTTTTTAGAAAGTTGAATCATGGCGCAGCTCTATTTTAAGTATGGGACAATGAATTCAGGGAAGACCATTGAAATTCTTAAAGTAGCCCATAATTATGAAGAACAGGGGAAACGGGTCTTGATCATGACCTCGGCCCTAGATACCCGAGATGGCGTCGGAATGGTATCCAGTCGGATCGGCATGCGGCGGGAAGCCTTGGCCATTGACGATGAGTTTGATCTCTTTGGCTTTATTGAAAAAGAGCAAGAGGACCTTTATTGTGTCCTGATTGATGAAGCTCAATTTCTCAAGCGGCATCATGTTTTTGCCCTGGCAAGGGTCGTGGATGAATTAGATATTCCGGTTATGGCCTTTGGTTTAAAGAATGATTTCCGAAATGAATTGTTCGAAGGTTCAAAATACCTTTTACTCTTTGCAGATAAGATTGAAGAGATTAAGACCATTTGTCATTATTGTTCTAAAAAAGCAACCATGGTTCTCCGGATGCAAGATGGAAAGCCGCTGTATGATGGCGAACAAATTCAAATCGGGGGCAACGAAACCTATGTATCGGTTTGCAGAAGACATTATTTTAATCCAGAATTAGAAGGAGTTGTCTGAGGATGAATATTTATGATCAATTACAAGCGGTGGAAGATCGCTATGAGGAGTTGGGGGAACTTTTGAGTGATCCCCAGGTCGTCAGCGATACCAAACGCTTTATGGAGCTTTCTCGTGAAGAGGCTTCGACACGGGAAACAGTAGCTACCTATCGGGAATACAAGCGGGTCCTACAGTCCATTACAGATGCAGAAGAGATGATTAAGGATGCCGCTGGTGATGCCGAGTTGGAAGAAATGGCTAAGATGGAATTGAAAGAATCCAAGCAGGCCAAAGAAGATTATGAAGCTCAATTGAAAATCCTCTTATTGCCCAAGGATCCAAATGATGATAAAAACATTATCTTGGAAATTCGGGGAGCAGCTGGTGGCGATGAGGCGGCCCTCTTTGCAGGGGACCTCTTGACCATGTACCAGAAATATGCAGAAACCCAAGGCTGGCGCTTTGAAGTTATGGAAACTTCGATGAATGGTGTTGGTGGTTTTAAAGAAGTTGTCGCTATGGTCTCTGGCCAATCTGTTTATTCCAAGCTCAAATATGAATCCGGTGCGCATCGGGTTCAGCGGGTTCCAGTGACAGAGAGTCAAGGCCGCGTGCACACCTCAACGGCAACTGTCTTGGTTATGCCAGAAATCGAAGAAGTGGAATACGACATTGATCCTAAAGACCTGCGGGTGGATATCTACCATGCCTCAGGAGCTGGTGGTCAGAACGTCAATAAGGTGGCGACTGCCGTTCGGATTGTGCATTTGCCAACCAATATTAAGGTTGAAATGCAGGAAGAACGGACCCAGCAAAAAAATCGTGATAAGGCTATGAAAATCATCCGTGCCCGGGTGGCGGATCATTTTGCCCAGATTGCCCAAGACGAGCAGGATGCTGAACGTAAATCAACCATCGGTACGGGTGACCGTTCCGAACGGATTCGGACCTATAACTTCCCACAGAATCGCGTAACAGACCATCGAATCGGTTTGACCCTGCAAAAGTTAGATAGTATTTTATCCGGTAAGTTAGATGAAGTGGTCGATGCCTTGGTCTTGTATGATCAGACGCAGAAATTAGAGGCTTTGAACCAGTAGATGAAATACAGCCAACGATTCCAAGAATTTCACCAACAACTCATACAAGTTGGCGAAGAGCCGGAAGCCTTTGATTTTCTAATCCGTCAAGTCTTTGACTGGACCTTTACTGATTTTGTTTTCTTTTTGCAAAAAGAAGAAGAGGCTGAGGTGTTAGCCCAGCTGGAGTCCTACCATAAGCGCCTGATGGCCCATGAACCGGTCCAGTATATTCTTGGCAAAACAGACTTTGCTGATCTGGAATTTCTAGTAGATGAACGAGTTTTAATTCCCAGGCCAGAAACAGCAGAGTTAGTTGATTTGCTTTTGGCAGAAAATCCCGACCAGAATCTACGAATGGTAGATGTGGGAACGGGGAGTGGCGCCATTGCCCTATCAGTGGCCCACAAAAGACCGACTTGGGAGGTTTGGGCGTCCGATATTTCTCAGGCGGCGCTAGAAGTTGCTGACCTTAATCGTGAGCGACTAGGCTTGCAGGAGCAGGTACGTTTGTTGCAAAGTGATCTATTGGGAGATTTGACAGGACTCTTTGATATTATTGTGTCAAATCCGCCCTACATTGCTTGGGAAGATCGGGAGGAAGTCGGTTTGAACGTCCTCCACTCAGAACCCCATACAGCCTTATTTGCAGAGGAAGATGGTTTAGCCCTGTACAGAAAATTAGCCGTAGAATCACGAGCTTCTTTAAAACCCAGAGGTAAGATTTATTTAGAGATTGGCTATAAGCAGGGGCAAGCGGTCCAAGGTCTCTTTCAAGCAGCTTTTCCCAAGGCTCGTGTTAGAGTGCTGCAGGATCAATTTGGACAGGATCGGATGGTGGTAGTAGATGGAAATCTTAAAGAATGAGTTAGAAGCTGGTCGAGCTGTGATTTTGCCAACGGAAACGGTTTATGGACTTTTTGCCAAAGCCTTGGACCAAGACGCAGTGGATTTGGTTTATAGGCTTAAACAGAGGCCCAGAGATAAGGCCATGAATCTCAATATTGCGAACCTTGATCAAGTAACAGAATACGCGGATGAGATTCCCCCTTATTTTCAAGACCTAGTGGCCCACTTTTGGCCCGGTCCCTTGACCATTCTTCTAAAGGCAGGGGACAATGTTCCGGTTTGGATCAATTCCGGTTTACCAACGGTTGGTTTTCGGATGCCGGACCATCCCTTGACGCTGCAACTCATTCAGGAAACCGGTCCTTTGATTGGCCCATCTGCTAATTTAAGTGGTGCCAGTAGTGGTCAGAAGTTCCAGGACATTCAACAAGATATTTCTGTCCCGGGTTTAGCAGATGATGCCTTTTTAACAGGAGTTGACTCGACGATTCTCGATTTATCCCAAGAGCCGGCTCGGATTCTCAGGCAAGGTGCCATTACCCAGGAAGACTTACAAGCAGTGATTCCCCAGTTAAACTTTAAAGAGGTGGAAAAATGATTTTTGAAAATACGGATTACCGCAACTATGACCCAGAACTATGGGCAGCAATCGATGCAGAAACCAAACGCCAGGAAGAAAATATTGAATTGATTGCGTCGGAAAATGTTGTTTCCAAAGCCGTTATGGCTGCCCAAGGTTCCCTGCTGACCAATAAATATGCAGAGGGCTATCCTGGACGTCGTTACTACGGTGGTACAGAGGCTGTTGATGTGGTCGAAAATCTCGCCATTGAACGGGCTAAAGAAATTTTTGGAGCTGGCTTTGCCAATGTCCAACCGCATTCGGGCTCCCAGGCTAATGCTGCGGCTTATATGGCCTTGGTGCAACCAGGAGATACCATTCTAGGAATGGATTTGTCAGCGGGTGGCCATTTGACCCATGGGTCACCGGTTAGTTTTTCTGGAAAAACCTATCAGTTTATCCCTTATAATGTTGATCCAGAGACAGAATTGCTGTCCTACGATGAATTAGAATCCTTAGCCAAGGAACACCAACCAAAACTGATTGTGGCTGGAGCCTCTGCCTATTCTCGGATTCTCGATTTTGAACGCCTGCGTCAGATTGCGGACTCGGTCAATGCCTACCTCATGGTTGATATGGCCCATATTGCCGGTTTGGTAGCTGCGGGTCTTCATCCTAATCCCATACCTTTTGCCCATGTGGTAACGTCTACAACCCACAAAACCCTCCGGGGGCCACGGGGGGGCTTGATCCTGACCAATGATGAAGACTTGGCCAAGAAAATCAATTCAGCGATTTTCCCAGGCCTTCAAGGTGGTCCCCTAGAGCATGTGATTGCTGCTAAGGCAGTTGCTTTTAAAGAGGTGCTGGATCCAGCCTTCAAAGATTACATGCAACAGGTTTTAAAAAACACTCAAGCCATGGTTGAAGTTTTCCTTCAAGATGAGGAATTCCGTGTGATTTCTGGTGGATCTGACAATCACCTCTTTATGGTTGATGTGACAAAGGTCGTTGAAAATGGAAAAGTTGCCCAACAACTCCTGGATGATGTTCATATTACCTTGAACAAAAATTCCATTCCATACGAGCAACTATCACCTTTTAAAACCTCTGGTATCCGTATCGGAACTCCAGCCATCACAGCTCGTGGCTTTAAGGAAGAAGAAGCTCGGAAGGTCGCTGCCTTGATTATTAAAACCTTGAAAGCAGCAGATCAGCCAGCTGTCCTAGAAGAAGTGAAGGCAGAGGTGGCTGAATTGACCAGTGCCTTCCCGCTATACAAGGATTAGTATGGACATTTATATTAAGGAAGCGATTATCCATCAATTTTCACCCCAAAGTTTAGACCTGCAATTTTCCAAAGAACCCCTCGAATTATCCCCTCGTATTGATGAATACCTTCGGAAAAAAATTGAAAAAGTCTATTCAGAGGATGCTAAAAAAGGTGCTTTCGACTCGGAAAACACCTTTTTCAGCCATATCCAAGATGATTTGATGACAAGCTCGCGAACAATTAGTCAGCTCTGGTTAGAAGCCTTTAAAGAGGCTGAGAACCAGAAAATGAACGATTTGATTTTTGTTGGCTTTGAGAAAGAAGGGCAGAGCCATTTTGCCTTTTTACGCTTGGTCCTTCGCGATAGTTTGACTGATTTAGGTCAAGAAGAGAACCGAATTCAGTTAACGCAGAACCATTTACCTGGTTTTGGAGCTAGTCCAGATGAAGGTTTGGTTGTGAATCGGGTGACTGGTCAGTACTTTTTATTGGAAAAGCGCATCAAAGCTCAGGGCAGTTTCCTTCATTATTTTTCGGAAAAATTATTGGAAGTAGAGTTAGCTCCGTCTCCCAAAAAATCAATCCAGACGATGGAAAAAGCGGCTCAAAAAATTGCTGAAAGTTTTCAAGCAGATGATTTCCAATTCCAATCAAAACTTAAATCCTCCTTGCATAAAAACTTAGAGGAGAAGCAGGAGTTACGGCCAGAGGATATTGCTAATGATTTGTTTCAAGACAATTTGACAGCTCGTCTAACCTTTATTGATCAGATGAAGGAGGAAATTCCTGAAACGATTCAGTTTCAAGAGATCGATAGCCAACGTCAATTGAAGCGATTGGAAAATCAGAAGCTATCGCTGTCGAATGGAATCCAGCTAATTGTACCTAATCCAGTTTATGAAGACGCGGAATCAGTGGAGTTTATCATGAATGAGGATGGCACCTATTCGATTCTGATCAAAAATGTGGATGCGATTGAGAGTCTCTAATGTTAAAACGATGTGTGAGTTTACTAGTATTAGTTTTATTGGTCCTAGGATTGTGGCGAGCCTGGCAGACTGCTCAAACCGTGGCCCGTGTGCGTCAGTTCCAACCGATGGTGGAAGCAGCTTTAAGCAAGGAAAATTCATCCTTGGATCCTGATTTGGTGCTGGCGATTATTTATACAGAAACCAAGGGCCAAGGCCAGGATATTATGCAGGCCAGTGAAAGTTTGACCGGTCAAGTCGACTCCTTGGCCAGTCCCCAAGAAAGTGTTGCTCATGGGGTGAAAACACTCAACAATTATTATCTCCATAGTCAAGAATTAGGGGTTGATGAATGGACTGCGGTTCAAGCCTATAATTTTGGAGAGGCCTATATCGATTATGTGGCAGAAAATGGCCAGAAAACCAGTCTCGATCTGGCACGCGCCTATTCTCGAGATGTTGTAGCACCGAGTCTAGGAAATTCCAAGGGCGAGACCTATTCCTATTGGACCCCCATTTCAATCTTTCATGGGGCAGAACTTTACCGCGATGGTGGAAATTATTTTTATGCCAATCAAGTTCGCTTGAATTTAGATGTGATTCGTTTTTTTGAGCGTTTTAGCTAGCTTGATTTCCCCATTTTGGGTTCGCTTTTGATAAAATAAAAACAAGCAAGTAAGGGGGGAACAAGGTGCCCAAGAAAATAAAAGCGATTTGGGCTCAAGATCAGGAAGGTTTAATTGGCCAAGATGGTCATCTTCCCTGGCGTATTCCAGAAGAATTGAGTCATTTCAAAACCACAACCATGGGCCAGGCCCTGCTAATGGGACGTGTCACCTTTGATGGAATGGGGCGACGTGTCTTACCGGGCCGGACAAGTCTGATTCTAACGCGGGATCCGGATTACCAAGTTGACCATCCGGATGTTTTGGTTTGCCATTCTGTTGAGCAGGTTTTGGACTGGTACCAGAAGCAGGATTTGGATCTCTATGTCATCGGTGGCCGAGAGATTTTCTGTGCTTTTGAAGATTACCTGGATGAACTGGTGTGTTCGGAGATTCATGGGAAGTTTGCAGGAGATGTTTATTTTCCAAAAGCTTTTTCTTGGCAGTCCTTTGAGCTGTTTGAGCGTTTAGAGCAGCCAACCGCCTCTATTCCCTTTACAATTTATAAATATAGGAGGACAGCATAAAAAATGGAACGCAATCTATTTGGACTTTTTACAGCCCTGCTTGGAGTGATTTGTGTTTTGTGTGCCATGCAATCTTTTCAAAAACGGCGCTACGGTTTAACAGCATTTTTTATGTTGAACGCTTTTACAAATTTGGTGAACACGATTCACGCGGTTTATAATACTTTATTTTAATCTAGGAGTTAGATTTATTTATGTCGAAATCGAGATCAAATGAAGTGATGATTTATTGTTCCTTCTGTGGTAAAAACCAAGATGAAGTAAAAAAGATCATTGCTGGAAATAACGCATTCATCTGTAATGAGTGTGTCGAATTAGCCCAAGAAATTATTCGTGAAGAACTGGCAGAAGAAGTGTTGGCAGATCTATCGGAAGTGCCAAAACCACAAGAACTCTTGGCTATTTTAAATCATTATGTGATTGGTCAGGACCGGGCTAAGCGGGCCTTGGCCGTGGCTGTTTATAACCACTACAAACGGATTAATTTCCATGATAACCGAGACGAGGAAACGGATGTTGAACTTCAAAAATCCAACATCCTCATGATTGGCCCAACCGGATCAGGAAAGACCTTTTTGGCCCAAACCTTGGCTAAAAGCTTGAATGTTCCGTTCGCCATTGCAGATGCAACGGCTCTAACGGAAGCCGGCTATGTCGGGGAAGATGTTGAAAACATTCTCCTAAAATTGCTACAGGCAGCTGACTTCAATATTGAACGAGCAGAACGTGGCATTATCTACGTGGATGAGATTGATAAAATCGCTAAGAAGAGCGAGAATGTTTCTATCACACGTGACGTTTCTGGTGAAGGTGTGCAACAAGCCTTGCTAAAAATTATTGAAGGAACTGTTGCCAGCGTACCCCCTCAAGGCGGTCGTAAGCACCCGCAACAGGAAATGATTCAAGTCGATACCAAAAATATCCTCTTTATCGTAGGTGGTGCCTTTGACGGAATCGAAGAGATTGTCAAACAACGCCTGGGGGAAAAAATTATTGGTTTTGGCCAAAACAACAAGGCTATCGATGAGAATGGTTCCTACATGCAAGAAATCGTTTCTGAGGACATTCAAAAATTCGGAATCATCCCTGAATTGATTGGACGTTTGCCAATTTTTGCGGCCTTGGAGCCGTTAGAAGTTCAAGACTTAGTCCGGATTTTGAAAGAACCACGGAATGCCTTGGTGAAACAATACCAGACTCTATTATCTTATGATGATGTAGATTTGGAGTTTGAAGACGGAGCCTTGGAAGAAATTGCCCGTTTAGCCATTGATCGGAAAACAGGAGCTCGTGGTCTTCGCTCTATCATTGAGGAAACCATGATGGATATTATGTTTGAAGTTCCGAGTGAGGAAGATGTGAAAACTGTTCGCATCACCAAGGAAGCTGTTCTTGGTTTGGAAAAACCTATTTTAGAAACAGCTTAATACTCAAACTCGTTTAACCAAATATAGGCTCGAGAGTATAAAGAATAAAAGGGGGAGTAGGGATCCAGATCCCGCTCCTTTTTTAAGGAGATAGAATGGAATTAAACACACACAATGCAGATTTACTTCTGAGTGCCACCAATAAAAGTCATTACCCACAGGATGATATTCCTGAAATCGCTATGGCTGGCCGTTCAAATGTTGGAAAATCCAGCTTTATTAATGGGATTTTGAATCGAAAAAATCTGGCACGGACCTCCAGTAAACCAGGAAAAACCCAACTCTTGAATTTTTTTGATATTGATGGCCAATTACGATTTGTAGACGTCCCTGGTTATGGTTATGCCAAAGTCTCTAAAAAAGAACGTGAAAAATGGGGGAAGATGATTGAAGAATACCTAACAAGTCGGGAAAATCTTCAAGCGGTCGTGAGCCTGGTTGATTTTCGCCATGCTCCATCCCAGGATGATGTCCAAATGTACGATTTCCTTAAATATTATGAGATCCCTGTGATTCTCGTTGCGACCAAGGTTGATAAAATCCCTAGAAGTCGTTGGAATAAGCATGAAAAAATGATTAAGGACAAGTTGGACTTTGATCCTAGCGATGACTTTGTTCTCTTTTCATCTGAAACCAAACACGGAATTGATCAGGCCTGGGATGCTATTCTGTCCAAAATTTAACCGAGGAGACTGATGAAATTTCCTTGTTCCTCTCGATAAGAGAATGGACAAGGATTTCTTTTTATTATATAATGTGTTTTATAAAACACACAAGGGAGATTTTTATGTTTTCTGGTCAACGATTAAAAACGTTACGGCAACAAGAGGGGCGGACACAGGCTGATTTAGCGCTTGTTTTGGGTATTAATCGAGCTTCCTATGCCAGCTGGGAATTGGAACGGGCGCGGCCTAATCAGGCTCATTTGCAACACTTAAGCCAGTATTTTGGGGTGGAGGAAACCTATTTTGAGTCTGAGTATGCCATTGTCCAACCCTATCTCCAGTTGAATACTGACAACAAGAGAAAGGCAGAGGATTATGTCGAACGGCTATTAGAAACACAGAAGGATTCGATTCAAGAGAAGCTTGTGTCCCTGTTTGCAGTCCAAGTCCTAGATCAAGTGCCCTTATCTGCTGGTTTCGGAGAGACTTACTATGATGAGCAGTCCTTCCAGACGGTTTATACAGATCAAGAATATTCCTATGACTTTGCTTCCTTTATCCAAGGGGATTCCATGGAGCCTCAGTATTTTGATGGGGAAGTTGCCCTCTTTGATGATGACGGTTTTGACTATGATGGCGCTGTTTATGCCATTTCTTTAAATGGTCGTGCCTACATCAAGCGGGTTTACCGAGAAGAGGGGGGATACCGGATTGTCTCCTTCAATGACAACTATGAGGACCTGTTCGCTGGTCCTGATGACGATTTTCGGATTGTTGGTAAGGTTATTGGTCATTTTCGTCCTGTCGAAGAGCTTTAGTATGTATAAATGAAAAAACACATCCGTTGCTGTAGAGGACGGATGTGTTTTACCTTTTGAAGATTAGTCAGTAGCTACTTGCCATTTATTGAGGAGTCTTGCTTGTTCTGCTTGTCCGTCCTCATCCAATCCTGTCAAGGTTTCGATAAAGGTAATCATTTCAGGATTTGGCTGGGGAACAATTTGTCCGATGGCCCAGATAGCGGTTGCTACGTGGATTTTATTTTGGGATTTGTCGATAATTTCCAGTAATTTAGGAATGGCAGATCGGTCTCGACTGTTGGCCAGGGCGATAATGGCATTGCGTTGAAGAATGTTCTTGCCACGCCAGGAACCAGCTACATGGCCAAATTTTTCCTTGAACTGCCCGTTACTCAATTCCAGAAAGGGGAGGAGCTGAGGCTGGGCTAGCTCTGGATCAATTTCTGTGTGGGCTTGGTTGAGAATACCTTTGTTATAAGGACAGGAAATCTGGCAGATGTCGCAGCCATAAATAACGGTTTTAATTTTTTTACGGAATTCCAGGTCCATCATGCCCTTGTCCTGGGTTTGAAAGGACAGGCAGCGTTTAGCGTTCATGGTCCCATCACCAAGCAGACAGGAGGTTGGACAGGAGGTGAGGCAACGGGTACAATCGCCGCAACCATTGGGAACTGGTTGGTCGGGTTCAATTTCTAAATTGGTCACCAGTTCCCCTAAAAAAACATAGGATCCGTATTCTTTGGTAATCAAAAGGCCATTTTTCCCGATGAAGCCCAGACCGGCTCGTTGGGCAACAGCCGTATCCACCAGGGCACCGGTATCGACCATCGTTTTGTATTCCAGTTGGGTATCCAGCTGACGGATGGCTGCCGCTAATTGCTCCATTTTATCCTGGAGGAGGTAGTGGTAGTCAATTCCCCAGGAAGAGGGGGTGAATTTCCCTCTTTTGAATTGGGATTTTTCGGCTGGGGTTGGTAGTTTATGGGGATAGGCTAGGGCAATGGAAATGATTGTTTTAGCTGAAGCTAGGCTCAGTTTGGGATCTAGTCGTTCTTCAATGACCTTGTGTTCGAAGCCGGAAGACCGGTCTTCTTCTCTGGCTAATCGCAGAGATTTCTCTAAGTAGTTGAAATCATCGGCTGTTGTAAAGCCGATTTTTGAAATTCCGATTTCTTTCGCTAGCGCTTTAATCTCATCCTTTAGGTTCATAGTCTTATTATACTTCAATTTTGCCAAAACAAAAACAAATAAAAATTAAGTTATGTTAAAAATAAAATTTGTTCATTTTTCACATAACATTTGCTAAGCGCTTCCATAAAGAGTATAATATAAATATAAACAAGCGGTTAAGGGGTCTGCAGACGATGTGGGCTTGAGACCCTAAGGCATTGCAAGGCCTACATCCTTAAGGAAAGGAGCTGTGCTTATGCATCTCATAGATAAAGACCTAGTTGTTAAACAGGCGGTTCGCAACCAAATTCGCGACGCAAAAGCGGCCCAGGAAATTTTGGGAACCTGGTCCCAGGAACAAATTGATGGCTTGGTAAAAGCTGTCGCTGAAGCAACCTACGCCAAACGGGAAGAATTGGCGAAAATGGCTCATGAGGAAACGGGCTATGGAAAATGGCAGGATAAGGTGGCTAAAAATACCCTTGCCTCCATGGGTGTGTACGAAGAGTACAAAGACTTAAAAACGGTTGGTGTTCTTCAACGATATGAAGCGAAACAGGTCATGGAAGCAGCTGTACCAGTTGGGGTGATTGCTGCCTTGATTCCCTCCACTAATCCAACCTCAACGGTTATTTTCAAAGCTATGATTGCCTTGAAAACGGCAAATGCCATCATTTTTTCTCCTCATCCAAGTGCGGCCAAGTGTATTGAGGCAACAGTTGCAGTAATCCGTCAAGCCTTGAAAGATTTCGGGGCGCCTGAAAATGCAGTGTCTTATTTAGAGTATGCTTCGTTAGAAGCGACTCAGGAATTGATGGATGATCGGGACACCAAGATGATTTTAGCAACCGGCGGCAAGGCCATGGTTAAGGCTGCCTATTCATCTGGAACTCCAGCGATTGGGGTGGGTCCAGGAAATGTTCCATGTTATATCGAGAAAACAGCGGATATTCCACGAACTGTTGAACGGATTATTGCATCTAAAACCTTTGACAATGGGGTTATCTGCGCCTCCGAACAGTCAGTTATTGTAGACGACAGTATTGCTGAAACTGTTAAAGAAGAGTTTATCAAACAAGGAGCCTATTTCATCACCGGTCCAGATGCTGATAAATTTGGGAAGCTGATGATTCAACGAAATGGCCTCATGAATCCAGCCATGGTTGGGAAAGATGCGGAAACACTGGGACAAATTGCTGGTGTCGCGATTCCAACAGGTACTCAGGTGATCATCTCCGAAGAAAACCAGGTTGGTCGTGACTATCCATATTCAACAGAGAAACTTTGTCCAGTTCTTGCTTTTTATCGGGTAAAGGATTGGGAAGAAGGTCTGGCTTTGAGCCGCAAAGTCCTTGAATTAAAAGGCTTGGGCCATACTCTCTCGCTTCATACAGCCGATGAGGCCGTTGTAGAAGCCTTTTTCCTTCATAGTCCTGTGTCACGTGTTCTGGTGAACGTTGGTTCAGCCCTAGGGGCAGTAGGAGCTACAACAGCCTTTCTACCATCCATGATGCTGGGCTGTGGCGCGATTGGAAATGGGTCAACCTCAGACAATATCGGACCAAAAAATCTGATCAATATTCGCTACCTGGCTTATGGCGACAAGGAAATTAGCGATTTGTAAGTTCAAAGGGACGGCTTTCGGCTGTCCCTTGTGCTTTTGAGTTAATTAGTGAGAAGTGTAGTCTAGTGTATCGGCTCAGTTCACCTATTAGCAGTCACATATTTTGCCTTTCTTGTTAGTTGATGATAGGATAGAATCATCAAAAATGAAGGAAATACAAAATGATTAAGTCAATCGAAGTTTACTTGGTAACGGACAATAATGGTCTTGAAGCCGTTGAGTTTTACAAAAATGTTTTTGATGCAGAGGTTGTCTCATGTTTAACTTATGGTCAAGCGATACCTGATACGCCAGCAGAAGCTAAAAACTTGGTTCTTAATGCCAACCTCAACATCAATGGTATTCGGATGCAAATCTCTGACAATGGGCCACAATTTGAATACGTTCAAGGAACCAATATGACCGCATGTATCCAATTGGATTCAGCAGAGGCTGCTAAAGTCCTTTATGATAAATTGGCTGCAGATGCTCAGAAAATTGACCTTGAACTTCAAGAGACACCATGGAGTCCTGCTTATGGAAATTTGATTGATAAATTTGGCATGAACTGGCAAATCAATGCGGACATTCCAGGCTTTGTGTCAGAAAACGTGAAATTTTAAGGGTATAGAGAGAAAGGAGAGTTTGGTTAGATTTCCTAACTGAACGAACAGCTAACTGATGTTTAGAAAAGATTTTGGATTGATGCTTTATGTTGCGGATGTGGCAGCTGAGAAGGTTTTTTGGTCGGAAGCAGGTTTTGTCATTATTTCAGAAAGTGAAATGATGGGGTTTGACACCTTTGATATGAAACCCCATGCGGATTCAACTGTAACCATCACAGTTTTTGCCAAGGAGTTTATTCAGCAAGTATCGCCAGAAGTTGCAGATAATGTACCGAGCATTCTTTTTGAGGTGGATGAGATCCAAGCCCTATATGAAAAAATTTCTGCTTTGACGGACACCTGCAGTCCAGTAACAGAGATGCCCTTTAAGACCTTTAACTTTGCCAGTCCATCTGGTCTCTACTTTGCAGTTAAGGGCAACTAGACGATTCGATTTGAACAGAACAAGAAAGGTTGATTTTAGGATCAGCCTTTTCTTGATTTTAAAAATAAGAGGGGGGCGAGTCTCTCCTTCAAAGAGCAGCGGAATGTGGTATAATGAATAGGATTATATAAAAAACAGTTGGAAACGTTGATTTAATAGCGTTTCTAGCTGTTTTAATTCAATAAAGTGACATAACTGTTTTCAATTTGATTGATGAGTTGATCAGTCATTTTTTCTGGTATCGGGGGACTCTATTATTGGTCGGATTTATCAAGAGCAATCCCCTGAATAGGCCCTGGTTGAATAGAAGGACGAATAGGAAGAGTGAACTTCCGCTAAAAACTTGTAGTGAAGGAGATTTTAACGATGGCAACAATTCAATGGTTCCCTGGGCACATGTCCAAGGCGAGACGGCAGGTGCAGGAGAGTCTCAAGTTTGTCGATTTTGTGACGGTCTTGGTCGATGCGCGCTTGCCCCTATCGAGTCAAAATCCGATGTTAACAAAGATTGTCGGGGATAAGCCACAGTTGCTGATTCTCAACAAGGCCGATTTGGCAGATTCGCAAGTAACCCAAGAATGGCGTTCCTATTTTGAAAAGCAAGGCAAGACGGTTTTGGCTTTAAATTCCAAGGAAGCCTCCAGTGTCAAGAAAGTGACCGAGGCCGCGAAAACGCTTATGGCTGCCAAATTACAACGGCAAGAAGAGCGGGGCATCCGGACACAGACCCTGCGAACCATGATTATTGGGATTCCCAATGCTGGAAAATCGACCTTGATGAATCGTTTGGCGGGTAAAAAAATAGCGGTAACAGGCAATAAGCCAGGTGTGACCAAGGGCCAACAGTGGTTGCGGACTAACAAGGATTTGGAAATTTTAGACACACCAGGAATTCTGTGGCCAAAATTTGAGGATGAGCAAGTGGCTTTGAAACTAGCTCTAACGGGCGCCATCAAAGACCAGTTGCTACCGATGGACGAGGTGACGATTTTTGGACTGGATTATTTTAAAACCTATTATCCAGAACGATTACAGGAGCGTTTTCCAAAGCTATCCTTGGAGCTTGAAACACCGGATTATATTATGGATGGGACAAGCTTGTTAGGTTTTCGAGAGGATTATGACCGTTTCTATCAATTGTTTGTCAAAGAGGTTCGTGATGGCAAGCTGGGACGTTATACCTTGGACCGAGTAGGTGATGTAGATGGCAACGATTAATGAAATTAAGGCCTTATTAGCAGGGGTGGATCGCTTGGACCACCCTCTTTTTCTGGACTTGCAGGAGGATTCACGGCAGGGGGTTCAGAAGCTCTTGGTGCAGCGGCAAAAGCAGTTGCAGCTTGCCTTGGCTGAGCAGGAGCGTGTGGAATCCTTGATGGCTTTTGAAAAGGAGTTGTATGCCCAAGGATACACAGCAATCGCTGGGGTTGACGAAGTTGGTCGCGGGCCTTTAGCGGGGCCGGTCCTGGCTGCGGCAGTTATTTTGCCAGAGTCCAGTCGGATTATGGGGATTAATGACTCTAAAAAATTAAGCAAAAAGAAATTATTGGAAGTCTATGAGGCCATTACGGCAGAAGCGCTTGCCATCGGCATTGGCCAAATTGATGCGGCAATGATTGATCAGGTCAATATTTACCAGGCTAGTAAGCTGGCGATGAAGGAAGCAATCAAGCAGCTGGAGATCCAGCCGGACTATCTTTTGATTGATGCCATGGAGTTGGATCTTCCACTACCGCAAACCAGTTTGATTAAGGGGGATGCCCTCAGTCAGTCGATTGCGGCAGCCAGCATTATTGCCAAGGTGGAGCGGGATCGGCTCATGGAGACCTATGATCAGCAGTTTCCAGGTTACGATTTTGCCAATAATGTAGGCTATGGGACAGCGAACCATCTACAAGGTCTAGCCCAACTAGGTCCTTGTCCCATCCACAGAATGACCTTCGCCCCCCTCAAGGATCGTTAATTTTTCATTTCTTTTGCGAATAAGCAAGAGAGGTGAAACATGAAAGCATTTGATATCTTTTACTTACGTAAGTTAGGGTTAAGCAATTCTCAAATTCGGAAGATTATCGATTATGAGAAAGGCAGAGGAGAAGAAGTTCTCCGCAATCGGTTGGTGGTCTCTGGTTGTAAAGAGCCCTTTGACCGCCTCCAGAAGGCTAAGAAACTGGATCCACAGGCCTTGCGAGCGGAATTTCATTCCTTTCCCTCTTTTGTCGTAGACGATTCTGTCTATCCAGCTAGTCTCAAAGAAATTTATGACCCGCCCTTGTTGCTGTTTTACCAGGGGAATCTGGATTTGTTACAACTGCCTGCGCTCGCGGTTGTTGGTAGTCGTATGGCCAGCCCTTACGGAATCCAAGCTGTTTCCAAAATTATTACGGAGCTTCAAGGAAAATTGGCGATTGTCAGTGGCTTAGCCAGGGGCATTGACACCGCAGCGCATAAGGCGGCCTTAAGAGCAGCAACACCGACAATTGGGATCTTAGGGACTGGCTTGGGCCGGGTCTATCCTTTGGAAAACAAGCGCCTACAAGAATATATGGGACACCACCAACTATTGCTGAGCGAGTATGGTCCCCAGGAAACTGCCAAGCCCTACCATTTTCCCAATCGCAATCGGATTATCGCAGGCTTGTCTGTAGCAGTTTTGGTGGCTGAAGCCAAGGTACGGTCGGGCAGTTTAATTACAGCGGATCGGGCCCTGGAATCTGGCCGGGAGATTTACGCCATTCCGGGCTCCATTCTGCTAGAAAGTCATGAAGGTTGTCACCAGCTCTTAAAAGAGGGAGCACGCTATGTTTCATGCGGTTTAGACATCCTCAACGACTTAAATGTAACTTAAAGTTCTCCTATAGAAATACTGAATTGTTGACAGGCTTATAAAAATAGAGTAAACTTGTCCCAGTTTAATTTGAAGTGAAAGGTGAAGAGATTGGTTACGAAAACAAAGAAAAAAACCACTCCTAAGAAAAATCTAGTAATCGTCGAATCCCCAGCCAAGGCTAAAACGATTGAGAAATATCTCGGTCGTAATTACAAGGTCATGGCTAGTGTGGGGCATATTCGCGATCTGAAAAAATCCTCCATGTCTGTTGATTTTGAAAACAATTACCAACCCGAATATATCAATATTCGCGGAAAAGGACCACTAATCAACGACCTTAAAAAGGAAGCTAAAAAAGCCAAAAAAGTCTTTCTCGCAAGTGACCCGGATCGCGAAGGAGAAGCCATTTCCTGGCATCTAGCCCATATCCTGAATTTAAACTTGGAAGAAGACAATCGTGTGGTCTTTAATGAAATTACAAAAGATGCGGTTAAAAGTGCCTTTAAAGAACCCCGCCGTATTAATATGGACCTAGTGGATGCCCAGCAAGCACGGCGCGTTTTAGACCGAATTGTGGGTTACTCCATCTCCCCGATTCTTTGGAAAAAAGTCAAAAAAGGGTTGTCCGCCGGCCGGGTTCAATCTGTCGCCCTAAAATTGATTATTGACCGCGAAGCGGAAATCAATGCCTTCATTCCAGAAGAATACTGGACTCTCGATTCCGTCTTTAAAAAAGGCAATAAGCAGTTCCAAGCTTCATTTTATGGAGTGAACGGGAAAAAGAAAGAGTTGAAAACCAATGAGGATGTTCAGGAGGTACTCAGCCTTCTTAAATCCGATGACTTTGAGGTAACCAAGGTTGAAAAGAAGGAGCGCCGGAGAAATGCGCCCCTTCCTTACACAACCTCTTCCCTCCAACAAGATGCGGCCAACAAGCTCAATTTCCGGACTCGAAAAACCATGTCCGTGGCGCAGCAATTGTATGAAGGGATTAAAATTTCTGGCGGAGTTCAAGGTCTGATTACCTATATGCGTACCGACTCCACTCGAATTAGTCCCATTGCGACCAATGAAGCAGCCAGCTTCATTACCGAGCGTTTTGGAGCCAACTATTCCAAGCACGGAAGTAAGGTGCGGAATTCCAGTTCAGCCCAGGATGCTCACGAAGCCATTCGGCCCTCTAATGTCCACCTAACGCCTGAATCGATCAGCAAGTATTTGGACAAGGACCAATTGAAACTCTACACCCTAATCTGGAACCGCTTTGTGGCCAGTCAAATGACTGCAGCCATCTTTGATACCATGAAGGTCAATTTGGAACAAGCCGGTGTGCGCTTCACAGCTAACGGTAGCCAGGTTAAGTTTGATGGATATTTGGCCATCTATAATGACAGCGACCGTAATAAAATGCTGCCAGATATGGAAGTTGGCGATTCGGTTAAACGGATTTCCAGCAAACCTGAACAACACTTTACACAGCCACCCGCTCGCTACTCAGAAGCAACCCTAATTAAAACCCTGGAAGAGAATGGGGTTGGGCGTCCTTCGACCTATGCTCCAACCATTGAAACCATCCAGAAACGCTATTATGTTAAATTGGCAGCCAAACGCTTTGAACCAACCGAGCTGGGCGAAATTGTCAACAAACTAATCGTCGAGTTTTTCCCGGACATTGTTGATGTTCATTTCACAGCCGACTTGGAAACCCGTTTGGATGATGTCGAGATTGGTCAGGAAGAGTGGCAGAAGGTCATTGATCAGTTCTACCAACCCTTTAAACAGGAGTTGGGCAAAGCTGAAGAAGAAATGGAAAAAATCCAAATCAAGGATGAACCAGCTGGCTTTGACTGTGATGTCTGTGGAAATTCTATGGTGATCAAACTAGGCCGCTATGGAAAATTCTATGCCTGCAGTAATTTCCCCGACTGTCGTAATACTAAGGCGATTGTCAAGGAAATTGGTGTGACCTGCCCTCAATGCCAACAAGGGCAAGTAATCGAACGCAAGAGTAAAAAGAATCGCCTATTCTATGGTTGTGACCGCTATCCAGACTGTGAATTTACCAGCTGGGACAAACCTGTTGGGCGAACTTGTCCAAAATGTCAGGGAACGCTCGTTGAGAAGAAAGTCCGCGGTGGCGGCAAGCAGGTTGTCTGTGTCAACGGAGACTATGAAGAAGCAAAGGTTAAATAATGTATAAAACAACTCATATTAATGTAATTGGAGCTGGTTTAGCCGGCAGTGAAGCGGCATATCAGATTGCCAAACGTGGTATCCCGGTTCGCTTATATGAAATGCGGGGACCTAAAAAAACGCCGCAACATAAAACCGATCAATTTGCCGAGTTGGTCTGCTCCAACTCGCTTAGAGGAGATGCCCTAACCAATGCGGTAGGACTGCTCAAGGAAGAAATGCGTCGCCTAGGTTCTCTTATCTTAAAATCTGCAGAAGCAACCCGTGTTCCTGCAGGCGGAGCCTTGGCGGTCGACCGGGAAGGTTTCTCGCAAGCCGTGACAGAGGAACTATCTAACCATCCGCTGATTGAGGTTATCCGTGAAGAAATCCAAGACTTACCTGAGGATGAAATCACGATTGTGGCGACTGGTCCCTTAACCAGCGATGCCCTAGCCGAGAAGATCCACGCGCTCAATGGTGGAACTGGTTTTTACTTTTATGATGCGGCAGCTCCCATTGTAGATGTTAATACCATCGACCACAGTAAGGTTTACCTTAAATCTCGTTATGATAAAGGGGAAGCAGCCTACCTCAATGCTCCCATGACCAAGGAAGAATTTATGGCCTTCCATGAGGCCTTGGTCAACGCAGAAGAAGCTCCTTTGAATTCGTTTGAAAAAGAAAAATATTTCGAAGGCTGTATGCCCATTGAGGTCATGGCAAAACGGGGTATCAAAACCATGCTTTATGGTCCGATGAAACCTGTTGGACTGGAATACCCAGACGACTATGAAGGGCCGCGGGATGGGGACTTCAAAACTCCTTATGCCGTAGTTCAGCTTCGTCAGGACAATGCAGCTGGTAGCCTTTACAATATTGTTGGCTTCCAAACCCACCTCAAATGGGGCGAGCAAAAACGGGTGTTCCAAATGATTCCTGGTTTGGAAAATGCTGAATTCGTCCGCTATGGGGTGATGCACCGGAACTCCTATATGGATTCTCCTAACCTCCTCAGCCCAAGCTACCGTTCCAAAAAGCAAGCCAATCTCTTTTTTGCAGGACAAATGACGGGAGTCGAAGGTTATGTGGAATCAGCGGCTTCTGGCTTAGTAGCTGGGATTAATGCTGTTGCCCTTTTCCGGGGTGAAGAGGAAGTTCTTTTCCCACAAACAACAGCCATTGGCAGTTTGCCACACTATATTACTTCAACCGACAGCAAACACTTCCAACCGATGAATGTAAACTTCGGCATTATCAAGGAATTGGAAGGGCCGCGTATCCGTGACAAGAAGGAGCGCTATGAAAAAATTGCTGCACGAGCGCTGGAGGATTTGCAACCCTATCTTGAAAAATAAGAACTGAGACTGAGTCTGGCCTGGACTTGGTCTTATTTTTATTCATTTAAGAAAACTTTTTGAAAATCTTCAAAAATATATATACAGCCTTGGGCTTTTGTGGTATACTGAGTTAAAGTTTTTGAATATAGAGAGTTTTCAGACAATGAATCAATCTTACTTTTATTTAGACATGCAGACGCATGAATTGGAAGTTCCTTATAGTGGGGAAGCTCGGCGCGTGCGGGTTCTTCTTCCAAAGAACTACGAACAAGATACGGAGCGCTTCTATCCGGTTGTTTACTTCCATGATGGTCAGAATGTTCTCTATAGTAAAGAGGCTTTTAGTGGCTATTCTTGGAAGGTCATTCCAACCATTAAGCGTAATCCAGATATTGACCGAATGATTGTGGTGGCTATTGATAATGATGGCGAAAATCGCATGAATGAGTACTCTGCTTGGAAATTCCAAGGAGGGATCCCAGGTATTAGTTTCGGTGGTAAGGGAATTGAATATGCTGAATTTGTTATGGAAGTGGTCAAACCCTTTATTGATCAGGAATACCGGACTAAGCCGCAACGGGAATATACGGCTATGATTGGAAGTTCTCTGGGTGGGAATATTACCCAATTTATGGGGTTGGCCTACCAAGATCGGATTGGTTGTCTGGGCGTTTTCTCTTCGGCCAATTTCCTACATCAGGAGGCTTTCAATCGCTATATTGAGCGAACACCAATGACGGCTCCACAACAGATTTATATCTATGTGGGAACTCAGGAAGATGATGAGACGGATAAGAGCCTAATTGGCGGTAATATTAAACAGGCCTATATTAGCTCTTCTATTCGCTACTTTAAGGATCTGATTCGTATGGGGCAGCCTGTGGACAACCTGGAATTGGTGGTTCAGACAGATGCTGAACATAATGAGATTGCCTGGTCTGAACAATTGGGAGATTGTTTCCGATTCTTGAGTCGTTTTTGGCACCATGATTAAGAGTAGAAGGAGAAGCTTATGAATATCGAAAATCTTGTACATTGGAGTCACGAGTTAGGCCGTGACATGCACTTGAACCGTTATGGACATGCTGGGGTACCGGTGATTGTCTTCCCATCCTCAGGTGGTAGTCACAATGAGTTTTATGATTTTGGTATGGTGCATGCTGCTCAACAGTTTGTTGATGAGGGGAAGCTTCAATTCTTCACACTGTCTAGTATTGATGATGAAAGTTGGGAAGCCAATTGGAAGCCTGGTCATGACCGTGCTTTGGCACATTTGGCCTATGAACGTTATGTGATCCAAGAGGCTGTTCCCTTTATCAAATACCTGACCAATTGGGAAGGTCCGTTAATGACCTCCGGCTGTTCCATGGGAGCTTACC
This sequence comes from Streptococcus danieliae, assembly GCF_013415245.1. Lineage (GTDB taxonomy): Bacteria > Bacillota > Bacilli > Lactobacillales > Streptococcaceae > Streptococcus > Streptococcus danieliae_A. Next base: position 23,240 of record NZ_JACBXX010000104.1, read on the forward strand.
ACGCGTTAAACTTCTTCTTGCAACATCCAGATGTTTTTCAAAAAGTGATTGCCTTGAGTGGTGTTTATGATGCTCGTTTCTTTGTTGATGAATATGGAGATGACAAAGAAATTTACCAAAATTCCCCAAGCGACTACATTTGGCATCAGAATGATCCTTGGTTTTTAGATCATTACCAATCTGCAGATATCATTGTCTGCACTGGATTAGGAGCCTGGGAGCAAGATGGATTGCCATCATTTTATAGCTTGAAATCTGCCTTTGAGGACAAACAAATTTCAGCCTGGTTTGATGTTTGGGGCTATGATGTAGCCCATGACTGGGATTGGTGGCGCATTCAGTTCCCTTATTTCTTAGAAACTCTTGATTTATAAAAGGAGATAGATTATGAATTACATTGTTATTTCACCTTATTACCCACAAAATTTTCAGAAGTTTTCTATTGAGTTAGCCAAACAGGGAATCACTGTACTTGGTATTGGCCAGGAGCCTTATGATCAGTTAGGCCATGAACTACAAGAAGCTATGACTGAATATTTCCGAGTATCTAATCTGGAAGATTTAGATGAAGTAAAACGTGCAGTAGCCTTTCTTTTCTATAAACACGGCCCGATTGATCGTATTGAATCGCAAAATGAATACTGGTTGGAGATGGATGCTCAACTACGTACACAATTCAATGTTTTTGGTCCCAAAAATGAAGATATTGAAAAGACTAAATTCAAGTCCAAGATGAAGGAAATTTTCCGCACAGCAGGTGTACCTGTAACACCAGGACGCGTTGTAACCACTGATGAAGAAGTGGAAGAAGCGGTTGAACGCCTCGGTCTTCCCCTTATTGCCAAACCGGATAATGGCGTGGGGGCTGCAGCAACCTACAAACTGGAGGAACCACGGTCTGTTCGGGAATTCCTTGCAAATTGGGATCGTAGTGTGGCTTATTTCTTAGAGCCATTTGTGACGAGTACAGAAATTTGTACCTTTGATGGCTTAGTCGATGCTAAGGGGGACATTGTTTGGTCAACTTCCTTTGACTACACAGATACGCCTCTAAACATCCTCTTAAAGCAAAAAGGATTTGCCTACTATACCCATATAGAAGTCGATCCCTTGCTACGTCAGTACGGAGAAACAGCTGTTAAAGCATTTGGTATGAAAGAACGTTTCTTCCATATCGAGTTCTTCCGCAATGGTGATGACTATATCGCGATTGAGTACAACAACCGTCCTGCAGGAGCCTTTGCCATGGATGTTTACAACTTTGGTTATTCTCGTGACCTTTTCCGTGACTATGCCAGCCTTGTTGCCGGTAAAGGATTCCCCGAAGCAGATGGACCGATCAAGCATGCCCTGGCAGCGGCTCGTCGTGATCAATTTAACTATCAAGTATCCAAAGAGGAACTCTTGGAGCGCTACGCAGCGAATTTGAAAGCCAACCTCCGGATGCCAGAAGCCTTTGCGGAATTGCAAGGAAATGATATGTTTGTTTTCACTGCAGATGATCTTGAAGTCATTCACAATATCATCCGTGATGTTGAAACTTTAGCAGAATAATTTTGAAAAACCAAAGCCTAGCTCGTGTTGAAAAAATCTCATTGGCTAGGCTTTTTTCTTTTGTAACTTTTCCTTTGACAGGGGTTTCAAGACAGGATAAAATAAGAAGTGTAAGTTTGTGAAATTTGAGAAAGGGAAACATATGGAAACACTAGATAAATCTCTTTTACTGAACATGTTTCGTAAAATGGAAGAAATTCGTCGCATGGACTTAAAAATTGCCCAACTGGTTAAAAAAGGAAAAGTTCCCGGTATGACCCACTTTTCTGTTGGGGAAGAAGCTGCCAATGTTGGGGCTATGATGGCCCTCAATCCCGATGACTTGATCACCTCCAACCACCGTGGTCACGGCCAAGCCATCGCAAAAGGCATCAATCTTAATGAAATGATGGCTGAAATCCTCGGGAAATACACCGGAACCTGTAAAGGGAAAGGGGGGTCCATGCACATTGCTGACCTGGATGCTGGAAACCTGGGGGCCAATGGAATTGTTGGGGGTGGTATGGGAATCGCCGTTGGTGCTGCCCTAACCCAACAAATGAAAGGAACTGACAAAATTGTTGTCTGCTTCTTTGGAGATGGGGCTACCAATGAGGGAGCCTTCCACGAAGCGGTGAATATGGCCTCAATTTGGAAGTTACCAGTTATTTTTGCTTGTATCAACAATGGTTATGGAATCTCAGCAGATATCAAAAAAATGACCAATGTGGAGCATATTTATCAGCGGGCTACTGCCTACGGTATTCCAGGTATCTTTGTTGAAGATGGTAATAATATCTTGGATGTCTATAAAGGTTTCCAAGAAGCCGTTGCCCATGTTCGTTCTGGTAAAGGACCTGTTCTGATTGAAAGTGTAACCTATCGTTGGTTGGGACACTCCTCTTCTGACCCAGGTAAATACCGGACACGTGAAGAAGTCGAAGAGTGGAAGAAAAAAGACCCCATTGAAAATCTACGGAAATACCTACTAGAGCAGCAGATTGCTAGTGCTGAGGAACTGGAAGCCATTCAGGCAGAAGTTAAGGAACTGGTAGAAGAATCTGTTCGATTTGCTGAAAACAGCCCATTCCCACCCCTAGAATCAGCCTTTGAAGATGTTTATGCGGAGTAAGAGAGGTACATCACACATGGAAACTAAATTAATGTCATTTCGGGATACCATTATCCTAGCTATGTCTGAAGAAATGCGTCGAGATCCAGATGTTTTCCTGATGGGAGAAGATGTCGGAATCTTTGGTGGCGATTTTGGAACTTCTGTCGGGATGTTAGAAGAATTTGGTCCCGAGCGGGTTCGCGATACGCCGATTTCAGAAGCAGCCATTTCTGGTGCTGCAGCGGGAGCTGCCATGACTGGGCTCCGTCCCATTGTCGATATGACCTTTATGGACTTTTCGGTCATCGCCATGGATGCGATTGTCAACCAGGCTGCTAAGACCCGCTACATGTTTGGAGGCAAGGGCAAGGTGCCTATGACTGTCCGCTGTGCAGCCGGGAATGGTGTTGGCTCGGCAGCCCAGCACTCCCAATCCTTGGAGAGCTGGTTTACCCATATTCCAGGCTTGAAGGTCGTCGCTCCGGGAACCCCTGCCGATATGAAGGGGCTTCTTAAAGCCTCTATCCGCGATAATAACCCTGTTATTATCTTAGAGTACAAATCCGAATTTAACCAAAAAGGCGAGGTGCCGGTCGATCCTGAATATGTGATTCCTTTAGGTAAGGGGGAAATTAAAAGAGAAGGAACCGATGTCACCGTCGTAACCTATGGTAAAATGCTTCGGCGTGTTCTCCAGGCGGCAGAAGAGTTAGCTGAGGCTGGCGTGTCTGTTGAAGTCGTTGATCCACGGACCTTGGTGCCTCTGGATAAGGAAATCATCATCAATTCAGTCAAGAAAACAGGAAAAGTTGTTCTCGTCAACGATGCTCACAAAACAAGCGGTTTTATTGGGGAAATCTCTGCCATCATTGCTGAATCAGAGGCCTTTGATTATTTGGACGCACCAATTCGCCGCTGTGCGGGTGAAGACGTTCCAATGCCTTATGCTGCAAATCTTGAGAATGCGATGATTCCAACAGTTGAAAGCATTAAAGAAACCATTCTGAAAACCGTAAATAAAGAATAAGGAGAAGCAATGTCTGACGAAAAACTAAGAGCAACTCCTGCAGCTCGTAAATTAGCGGATCAATTGGGGATTAATCTCTATGATGTAGCTGGAACGGGAGCAAAAGGACGGGTCCATCAAGAAGATGTAGCGGACCATAAGAATGCCCATGTAGTCCGGATTTCACCTTTGGCAAAACGGATTGCCATGGAACACAATATTGCTTGGCAAGAAATTCAGGGGCGGGGAGTCAATGGTAAAATTATGAAACAGGACATCTTGGCTCTGCTACCAGAGAATCTCGAAGAAGGAACCACCAAGTCTCCAGCTGTGATTGAAAAAGTCGAGGAAGTTCCAGATACACAAACCGAATGGGGAACGATTGAACGGATTCCAATGACACCGATGCGCAAAGTCATTGCCCAACGCATGGTCGATTCTTATCTCACTGCACCAACCTTTACCCTCAATTATGAGGTTGACATGACCGAGATGTTGGCCTTGCGTAAGAAGGTTCTGGATCCAATTATGGAAGAAACAGGCAAAAAGGTGACTGTAACCGACTTGATTTCACTAGCGGTGATCAAAACCTTGATGAAACACCCCTACCTCAACTCTAGCTTGACCGAAGATGGTCAAACCATTATTACCCATGATTATGTGAATTTAGCCATGGCTGTAGGGATGGATGGTGGTCTCTTGACCCCGGTTGTCTTTAATGCCGAAAAACTCTCTCTCTCCCAGCTGGTTGTAGCCTTTAAAGATGTCATTGGTCGCGCGCTGGATATGAAACTAGCTCCAAGTGAATTGCAAAATTCAACCTTTACCATCAGTAATCTGGGGATGTTTGGCGTCCAATCCTTTGGTCCTATCATCAACCAACCCAACTCAGCGATTCTTGGTGTGAGTGCAACAATTGAGAAGCCAGTCGCCTTAAATGGTGAAGTGGTTATCCGCCCGATGATGAGCCTTGGTCTCACAATTGACCACCGTGTCGTAGATGGGATGGCAGGGGCTAAATTTATGAAAGACTTGAAAGCTCTGATTGAGAACCCTATTTCAATGTTAATTTAGAAGGAGTAAAGAATGGCCTTAGAAGTAATTATGCCTAAAGCCGGTGTCGATATGACCGAAGGTCAAATCGTCCAGTGGAATAAAAAAGTAGGAGAATTTGTCAAAGAAGGGGAAATTCTTCTGGAAATCATGACTGACAAGGTCAGCATGGAATTAGAAGCTGAAGAGGATGGCTACCTCATCGCTATTTTGAAAGGCGACGGGGAAACGGTACCAGTCACAGAAGTCATCGGTTATCTCGGAGCCGAAGGTGAAAATATTCCAACAGCTTCTGCAGCCGCTCCAGTTGCGGATAGTCCTAGTGCAGCTCCAGCTCAGGAAGATTCGAGCAAGAGTGATGCTGCTTATGACATTGTTGTAATCGGTGGTGGTCCTGCCGGATATGTAGCTGCCATTAAGGCTTCTCAATTAGGTGGTAAGGTAGCCTTGGTTGAGAAAACAGCTCTTGGTGGAACCTGTCTGAACCGTGGCTGTATCCCAACCAAAACCTATCTCCACAATGCTGAGATCATTGAAAGTTTGGGACATGCCGCTGACCGTGGAATCATGGTTGAAAATCCAAATTTCACTGTCGACATGGACAAGGTTGTCGCTACCAAAGATAAGGTCGTTGCTACACTGGTTGGCGGTGTTGGTGGCCTCATGCGTTCTTACGGAGTCGATGTTCACATGGGTGTCGGAACCATCACCAAAGATAAAAATGTCTTGGTTGATGGAAGCACGCTCCTTGAGACCAAAAAGATTATCCTAGCTGGTGGTTCCAAAGTAAGCAAAATTAACGTACCGGGTATGGAATCTGAGCTTGTTATGACGAGTGATGATATTCTGAACCTCAAGGAAGTTCCAGAACACCTGGTTGTTATTGGTGGCGGAGTCGTCGGAATCGAATTGGGACAAGCCTTTATGACTTATGGCTCGAAGGTTACTGTTATCGAAATGACCGATCGCATTGTCCCAGCTATGGATAAGGAAATTTCGAAGAGTCTACGTCTCATCTTGGAACGCAAAGGCATGACCATCCATACTGAAACCAAACTTGAAGAAATCATTGAAGAAAATGGTAAACTGCGGATCAAGGTCGCTGGTCAAGACGATATCCTAGCTGATAAAGCCCTTCTTTCAATCGGACGGGTTCCAGACTTGGAAGGTATGGGAGAAGTTAACTTTGACCTAGAAAATGGCCGTATCAAGGTCAATGAATACATGGAAACCTCTGTGGCAGGTGTTTATGCTCCTGGGGACATCAATGGAACCAAGATGTTGGCGCATGCGGCTTTCCGGATGGGAGAAGTGGCCGCAGAAAACGCCCTAAAAGGCAACCATGTGGTAGCTAAGTTGAACCTTACACCAGCTGCTATCTATACCCTACCTGAAGTCGCTGCGGTTGGTTTGACCGAAGAACAGGCGCGTGAAAAATATGATGTAGCTATCGGTAAATTTAATTTTGGAGCCAATGGTCGTGCGATCGCTTCTGATGCCGCCCAAGGCTTTGTAAAAGTCATTGCTGATAAGAAATATGGAGAAGTTCTAGGGGTTCATATTATTGGTCCAGCTGCAGCCGAATTGATCAATGAAGCCTCTACCATTATTGAAATGGAGATCACCGTGGAAGAAGTTCTTAAAACCATCCATGGCCACCCAACTTACTCAGAAGTCATGTATGAAGCCTTTGCAGATGTCCTCAATCTAGCTGTACATGCTCCCAAGAAATAGGAGATTTCATGAAATACATTGTTAACGAAAGCAACGACACCGCTTTTAATATCGCTCTGGAAGAGTATGCCTTCAAGCAAATGCTGGATGAAGATATGATTTTCATCCTCTGGATTAACAAGCCGTCCATCATCGTCGGCCGTCACCAAAATACCATTGAAGAAATTAACCGAGACTATGTTCGGGAAAATGATATTGAGGTTGTCCGCCGAATCAGTGGTGGTGGCGCTGTTTACCATGATTACAACAACCTCAATTACACCATCATCTCCAATGAGAATCAAGACAAACTCTTTGATTTCAAGAGTTTCTCGATCCCAGTCATCAATACCCTGGCAGAACTAGGGGTCAAGGCCGAGTTTACCGGTCGTAATGACTTAGAAATTGATGGTAAGAAATTTGGTGGTAATGCCCAAGCTTATATCAAGGGACGGATTATGCACCATGGAGCCTTGCTCTTTGATGTAGACCTCTCAGTCCTCAGCAAGGCCCTACAAGTTTCTAAACATAAAATCGAATCTAAAGGAGTAAAATCCGTTCGGGCGCGTGTGACCAACATTGTTGATGAGCTTGAAGAGAAAATTTCAGTTCTGGAATTCCGTGATCTACTACTAGATTACATGAAAAAAGAATATCCGGAAATGACCGAATACACTTTCTCAGACGCTGAACTGGAAGAAATTCGCCGAAACCGCGATGCAAAATTTGGCAATTGGGATTGGAACTACGGTAAATCCCCAGCCTACAACATCCGTCGGACCATTAAATTCCCAAGTGGTTTGATTGATGCCTACGTCAATGTCGTTGATTCACGTATTGATAGCCTCAAAATTTACGGAGACTTCTTCGGAATTGAGGACGTAGTGGCAGTAGAAGAGGCTTTAATCGGCCTGGCCTATGAAAGAGATGTTGTCCTTGCCAGACTCCAAGAATTGGATCTTGGCCGCTACTTCGCTGGTATCTCTTCCCAAGAAATTGCAGAAGCGATTGTAGAGTAGGACTAGTAAGCAGCTATAATGAATGACAAAAATGCCTTAGAGTTTATCTAAGGCATTTTTTTGTTCTTCGTCGACAATATGGGTATAGAGATCTGTAACCTGGGTGCTGGCATGGCCCAATTGGTGGCTAACCAAAACTTGAGATTTGGTAGCATCATAGAGCCTAGTCGCCAGAGTGTGGCGTAGTTTATGGGGAGTGACTCGAATTTTAAAGGATTCTGAATACTTAGCAACCATTTTTTCAATACTAGAAGCATCCATCCGATTGGCTTGACCGCGGTATTCACTTAAAAAAAGTGCCAGATTCTGTTTTTCAGGCTTGTAACGTTTATCACGAATTTCTAAATATTGTAGTAAATAGGGTTTGGCAAAGCCCGCAATAGGAACGGCATCCCGTCGTCCACCTTTCCGAGTGACCTCAGCAATCATCATCTGAACATTGAGGTCCCGTACATCTAGGTTAACCGCTTCAGATAAACGGATTCCCGAAGCCAGTAGCAGGGCTATCAAAGCTAAATCCCGCTCTTTATTTTTTTCATAGGAGCTGAGGGCGCGTTTGGACAGTTGTTTGGGATAATCATCCTCAATGTGGCGAAGAAATCCCTCAGTCTCATCCCCTAAAAAGAGCTTTTGCTTAATGGTTTCCGCCCGGGCCGCCAAAGTTTCCTTTTTCTTTTTTGTAGCAACCTTTTTCATGACATTGCGGTAGAAATAAGGTTCGCCTTGCTCATTTTCAACCTCCTCGGTTAAAAATTTAAAGAGGCTTGAGAGAGCCGAGAGGGTCCGGTTAATGGTTGTTTGTGACAAGCCGGTCTTGGTCGAATTGGCATTCAACAAGGGACGTTCACGCAGGTACAAAACAAAGGCCTCTAAATCTTTTTTGGATAGATACTCCAGGGTTTCAATGGGAATTTCCTTGATTTCTGCAACCGAAACCAAATCGGTCTCCATCAACCAGGAAAAAAATCGCTGGTATTCTTTTAGATATTCGTATAAGGTTGGAAAACTATAAGGAACCGTTAACTTGGATTGGTAATACTCCAAAACGTACCAGGGCATAACCTGTTTTAAATCTTCAATTTTTTCTAGTAATAATTCACGACGCATAAGCACCTCCAAATTCTCTAATAGTAGTGTATCAAAGACAAAAACTTTTTTCAAGAAAATTACAGTTTTTCGGAAAGATGTTATTGATTGAACTGCCAACCACTTTTGAAGGCTAATCTCATAGACTCTTTATAAAACCCTTGGTAGGCTGAAAATACTCTTACTTGCTGCCTGAAAATCTTTTTAAAGCATTGACTATTCACACAAAGTCACTCGAAGAATTTTAGCTTCATACTTTTTTGACTCATGAATTCTCTAAAACAAATTTATGTTAAACAAAGTCTACCAGATAGCCTAAAATTTTCAGACTATCTGGTGAAGTCTTGTTAATCTTCATAATCTCCACCCGGCACCTCAAAGTATTCTTCCAGGCTTAAACCAGATTTGGCAATCTTTTGGGCTTCTGAGCCAATATACCGAATATGCCAACTTTCTGCTGTGTAACCGGTGATTTCTTCCTTGTCCTCTGTATAACGGACAATAAAACCATAATCTGCAGCATGCTCACGTAGCCACTGGCTGGCTTTAGCTTCGGTCAAAAGATTGCCTGCTGTATCAATAAGATCATAGGCTAGACCTGTTTGGTGTTCACTATAGCCAGGTCGGGCTGAATAACGATCGGCTTCAGCCTGCCCATCTTGAGCAACATAATTTTGATATAGTTGACTTTGGTTCTCATAAGAACGATAGCCGCTATAATGGTCGCTGATTGGGAAACCTTCCTCCTGCATGGCTGTAACCAGCTGCCTAAAAGCGGATTGAGCTTCGGGGTCTTCTCCAGGAGCATAGTTGGCAGCTAGAGGATGTTTTTTATTAACGATAATAATCTCCTGGCCATCAGCTCCTTGAACACTGTAGTAACTTCCTTGGTAACGAAGCTTGTTTGCTTTCTGTTCCTTTCTCACGGATTGCTGTTCTGGATTTTCGGTAGCCTTCTTTTGGGCTTTTTGGCCACAGGCTACTAAAGCCAGAGCCATACAGGCTAAGGCTAGCCATTTCTTTCCTTTCATTGAATCCTCCTTTGTGTTGGACTTCACATGTATAGAAATGCTAGAAAAACTCAAGGTTGTTGGGCATGAACCTTGAGTTTTTCTGCTTTATTTTTTCTTCCGTTTTTTCTTAGCTTTTTTCAGCTGTTTGTTCATGCGGTTCATGGCTTGTTTGGTTGCAAATTGGCCTAGTTTGCCTTTGAGGCCGCCTCCGAAGAGTTGGCTCATATCCAAATCGCCACCAAGAGCTGAGAGATCTGGCATGCCATTGGCTCCCATCATGCCTTCCAAGGCGGACATGTCCATACCGTTCATGTTCGGCATATTTTTAGGAAGCTGGTTGGGGTTCATGCCCATTTGTTTCATCATTTTATTCATATCGCCGGACATAACCCCTTGCATCATTTGTTTGGCTTGGTTAAAGTCCTTGATGAATTTGTTGACTTCGACAAAGCTATTCCCTGAACCGGCAGCAATCCGGCGGCGGCGGGCAGGGTTTAGTAGGTCTGGATTTTCCCGTTCGGCGGGGGTCATGGAGTAGATGATAGCTTTACGGCGGGCCACTTCTTTTTCATCGACCTTGAGATTTTTGAGGGCGGGGTTGCTGGCCATGCCTGGAATCATCTTCAGCAAATCTTCCATTGGTCCCATATTTTGGACTTGGTCTAGTTGATCAAGGAAATCATTGAAGTCAAAGGTGTTTTCCCGCATTTTTTCAGCGATTTCCAGGCTCTTTTGCTGATCGTATTCCTGAGAAGCTTTTTCAATCAGCGTTAACAAGTCTCCCATACCGAGAATCCGGCTGGCCATGCGGTCTGGGTAGAAGGCTTCAATGTCGGTAATCTTTTCACCTGTACCGGTAAATTTAATTGGTTTTCCAGTGATTTGACGAACAGATAGAGCTGCTCCCCCACGGGTGTCCCCATCCATTTTGGTCAGGATCACCCCGGTTACTTCCAACTGCTCGTTAAATTCACGGGCAATATTGGCTGCTTCTTGACCAATCATGGCATCAACAACCAAGAGAATCTCATTTGGTTGGGCAAAGTCCTTGATGTCTTTCAACTCCTGCATGAGCAGTTGGTCAATCTGCAAGCGTCCCGCTGTATCAATCAGAACGTAGTCATTTTTCTGTTCCCGTGCTTGCTCCAAACCAGCTTTGACAATATCTAGGGCTGGTACTTCTGTCCCCATGGCAAAAACAGGGACATCAATTTGCTGGCCAAGCGTTTTCAATTGATCAATCGCAGCTGGTCGGTAAATATCTGCCGCAATCAGCAAGGGACGGGCATTTTCTTCCTTCTTTAACTTATTGGCCAGTTTCCCAGCAAAGGTCGTTTTACCGGCCCCCTGAAGACCAGCCATCATGATAATGGTTGGAATCTTAGGTGATTTTTCAAGCTCAGCTCGATCTGATCCTAAGAGGCTGGTTAGCTCTTCGTTGACAATTTTAATCACCTGTTGGGCTGGATTGAGAGTGTCAATGACCTCTTGTCCCAAAGCCCGTTCCCGGATTTGTTTAATAAAGTCTTTAACAACAGGCAGGGCCACGTCAGCCTCTAAGAGGGCCATCCGAATTTCTTTGGTTGCTTCCTGAATATCTTTTTCATCAATCTTGCCTTTTTTCCGTAAGTTTTTAAATACGGACTGCAGGCGATCAGTTAAACTTTCAAACATATTTCATCCTCACTCTCGGTTATCAATACTGGTTAAAATGTCAATTTTTTCCTTGAGAAAAGTGTCCTCTGGGTAGGCGGTTTGGATTTCCTCCAAAATCTGGCTGCGAACAATGTAGTCCGAGTACATATGCAGCTTGCGCTCATAGTCCTCCAAAATTCGCTCAGTCCGCTTAATATTGTCATAAACAGCCTGACGACTGACCTGGTATTCTTCCGCAATTTCCGCCAAGGAATAATCGTCCGCATAATATAGCTCAATGTAGTTCATCTGCTTATCCGTTAATAAAGCAGCATAAAACTCAAACAAAGCGTTCATGCGATTGGTTTTTTCAATTTCCATAGTGCTTCCATTATATCAAAATACGAAAGAAACCGCCTACTTTTCGAGGCGATTTCCTTAGTTTTCAAAATAAAATTCAAAGCGATCGGCTGCATATTGGCTTTTAACGTACTCAAAGGCTTGCCCATCTTCCAGGTAGGACAATTGTGTGAGCGCCAATACTGCCTGCCCCTTGGGAAGCTTGAGGTAGTGGGCAATGGGATCCGCCACCAGCTTGGCACTGATGGTCTGGCTCGATTTGCCAATACGGTAGCCCTTTTCTTCCAGACTTTGGAAAAAATGGCTGGTAACCTGCTCTTTAGGCAGGTCTTTGATAAATTTCTCTGGGATAGAAGCAATCTCATACACAACGGGGAGGTCATCGGCATACCGGACCCGTTCCATGCGAATGATATTGTCTTCTCTGGTAATCCCCAAGCAGTCCACTTCTTGCTGGCTGGGCAGGGTTCGCCGATAGGAAATCAGCTGACTGGACGGTACCTTTCCTTGCGATTGAATAATCTCTGTAAAAGAGGTTGTTCCCCTCATTTTTTCTTGCACACGGGTCGAAGCAATAAAGGTTCCGCTCCCAACGCGACGCTCCAGCACCCCTTCTTCAACTAAAAGTGTAATGGCCTGGCGTAGAGTCATCCGACTTACCTGGTAGTGGGTCGCTAAATCGCGCTCGCTAGGCAGGCGTTGCCCAATCTTCCACCGTCCTTGATCGATAGCGGTTTTAATATCATCATGTATTTCTAAGTAAGCTGGGCGCATGGCTCCTCCCCCTTCCTTCTTTTTATTGTAGTAACCTAGCAAGGAAAAGTCAACTTAATGTAGCTTTCTTGGCAAGGACTGAGGTCTGTGATACAATGGAAACTATAAAAAATCTAAAATTAGGAAAGGGATTAGATGACTACAATCACTCCTGACATGAAAGATGTCGAAAAAATTATCGTTCTGGATTATGGTAGCCAATACAACCAATTGATTTCCCGTCGTGTACGTGAAATGGGTGTATTCTCTGAGCTAAAAAGCCATAAACTCAGTGCCCAAGAAGTGAAAGAGATGAACCCAATCGGAATCATCCTCTCCGGTGGTCCAAACTCTGTCTATGAAGAAGGATCCTTCGATATTGACCCAGAAATCTTTGAGTTGGGAATCCCTGTACTCGGAATTTGTTACGGAATGCAGCTGATGACCCATAAATTGGGCGGAAAAGTTGTTCCAGCCGGGGAAGCTGGAAACCGTGAATACGGTCAATCCAACCTAACCCACACACCTGACAGTTCACTCTTTGCGTCAACACCTGAGGAGCAACTGGTCTTGATGAGTCATGGAGATGCGGTTACAGAAATTCCTGAAAACTTTGTCCGTACTGGTACTTCTTTAGACTGTCCTTTTGCTGCGATTGAAAACCCTGACAAGAACCTTTATGGAATCCAGTTCCACCCAGAAGTTCGCCACTCTGTTTATGGTTTTGATCTCTTGAAAAACTTTGTCTTCAACATCTGTGGAGCCAAAGGCGATTGGACTATGAATAACTTCATTGAGATGGAGATCAAAAAAATCCGTGAAACCGTTGGCGATCGTAAGGTCCTCCTTGGTCTTTCCGGTGGAGTTGATTCCTCAGTTGTTGGTGTACTGCTGCAAAAAGCTATTGGCGACCAACTAATCTGTATCTTTGTGGATCATGGACTCCTTCGTAAAGGTGAGGCTGATCAAGTTATGGACATGCTCGGAGGCAAATTCGGCCTTAATATCGTCAAAGCCGACGCTGCTGAACGCTTCTTGTCTAAACTAGCTGGTGTGTCGGATCCGGAACAAAAACGGAAAATCATCGGTAACGAGTTTGTTTATGTCTTCGATGACGAAGCCCGTAAATTGGACGGAGTTGATTTCCTAGCCCAAGGTACCCTCTACACAGACATCATTGAGTCTGGAACTGATACTGCCCAAACCATCAAATCTCACCACAACGTGGGTGGTCTCCCAGAAGACCTACAATTTGAATTGATTGAACCCCTCAACACCCTCTTCAAAGATGAAGTCCGTGCCCTCGGAACCGAACTCGGTATGCCAGACGAAGTTGTATGGCGCCAACCATTCCCAGGACCAGGACTTGCTATCCGGGTTATGGGTGAAATCACGGAAGAAAAACTCCAAACCGTCCGCGAATCCGACGCCATCCTCCGCGAAGAAATTCAAAAAGCTGGCCTCGATCGCGACGTCTGGCAATACTTCACCGTTAACACCGGCGTTCGCTCTGTCGGCGTTATGGGAGACGGACGGACCTACGACTACACCCTCGCCATCCGTGCCATCACATCCATCGACGGCATGACTGCCGACTTCGCCCAACTACCATGGGACGTCTTGAAAAAAATCTCCGTCCGCATCGTTAACGAAGTCGACCACGTCAACCGCATCGTCTACGACATCACCAGCAAACCACCCGCAACAGTTGAGTGGGAGTAAACCAGTCCTGTGGACTGGTTCCCCCGCCTTCTAAAAGGCATTATGTCTTGCGAAAATAAATCATGGAAGAGACCTGCTAGGTCTCTTTTTACTAGGAGTTTATATGAGTCGGATTGTACAGTTGCTTCCTCTAGAAGATTGGGATCAGGAGCAATTTATCAAAGATAATCAGGAAGCTTTTAATTTCGGAGCTTTGGAAGAATTTGGACTTCGTGATCAACACTTTGAGGAAGACGGACAAATTATTTCACGCGCTACAATCGAACAAGCCATTGCAGATGGTCAAGCCTATCGAATTGTTGATGAAGCCAACACTATCCTTGGAGGTGTTGTCCTCAAAATTGAAGGTGAAAAAGGAGAATTAGATTTATTGTTTGTATCACCTGCAGCTCACAGCAAAGGCATCGGCTATGCGACCTGGTGTGAAATCGAAAAATGCCATCCAGAGGTCAAAATATGGGAAACTATGACCCCCTATTTTGAACAACGCAATATCCACTTCTACGTCAATCGGTGCGGTTTTCGCATTGTCGAATTTTTCAACAAATTCCATACGAATCCAAATGAGGCGGATGAAGTTTCTGAAAAAATTCAGGAGCAATTCCCAGATGGGATGTTTCGCTTTCAAAAGATAATCGAATAAGAACTGCTTGACCCGTGCCTGCTCCTCCTTATACTCTTTGAAAATCAAAACTATTCGTTGTCAACTCGCTTTGCCGTACGTCTAGTACTGTCTGCAGCTCGTTTCCTAGACTATTTTTGATTTTCTTTGAGTATTAATAGAGAATGGAGTAGGCTTTTTAAATTCAAAAATCCCATAGGATGCAGGGTCCTAGGGGATATCAAGGTTTGGGGAACCTTGATACCCGAGCCAAGCAAGGAAAAAGCGAGGCTGCTTCCCGAATAAGGCATGGAACTCGTCAGAGGTCGTTGCCGTCCCCTACCACAGGTCAAGCATCTCATTAACTATCAGTTTTCAAGAATTCCACACAACTTGCACAAGAACCAAAATTTACACCCACTACAGTTGACAAAGAGCCAAAATGAAAAGCAACGACTTCAGTATCGTTGCTTTTTGCTTTATAAGGGACGATTCTATCTGGTCTACATAAGTTCAACTCAATCAGAATCGCTCAAATGAATAGGCCAACCAGATATTTTTTAACATTTATTTCTGTATCCAAATGAAAATGAGGAACTGTTTAGACTCCCCATCAGTTGATAAGTTTTTAGATGCCTGCTCGTGGTGAAACCTATCCAAACCCAATAAGGCAATCAACAGTTACAAGCAGACCGTAACTGTCCATTCTGCCAGTACTAGTCTATAGATAACTGTAGACTAGTAATAGTTGTCTTCTACAAAATTTATTTTATCAAAAGATCAGATCATCTACAACTATTTCACATCATTTATCAATCTTTATATCCAATCCCAAAAGAAGCAACTACCAAAGCTTCCAAAGGGTCCAGTCACCGTCAATGCTAACAGCAATTTGTTTTTATAAAAAAGTATAATAAACTTTATGACTATAACATTGCAAAAAATCGATAAAGCATGATTGTGTAATACAATTGTAGCACCTTGCGAAAAAATTGAAAGTCAAGGTGCTGTTTCAGTCTATCCTTTTTTAGGTATTTGGTCTCAGCTTAGACACAAAACCATCAAAAGTTGCCTGTGAGCTAAGCCATTATAAGAGAAGAGTGATTCCATGTAAAGGTACGCTGACGCTCAAGGACTTTACACGGAATCCCCTTCTTTTAGCTTGCCAATTAGGTTAAGCAGGCATCACCTTGCCAAATAAATTGGCTAATTTTTGGAAAAATGGTTGACAATCACTTTTATTATAAAACATTTTTTTATGTAATGAGTTAACAGCAAATTCTTTACCTTTCCTCTTCATCCTTTTCAAATGTTTTTGAAAATAATTCATCAGTATTTGCTGAAGTAAATAGATTTTTAAAATTAGTATATCTATTTGATTGTAGGGCATTCCAGTCATCTCCTAGAGGTATTTTTTTAGATAACTCTTTCGCCTCTGATTTAAACAATATTTTTTTCTTTGAAGAATCTTCTGGAGATATAATAATATCTTTAATTTCCGCGTAATGTGTAATTTTTTTAACAGGTGTTGTCTGATAT
>NZ_JACBXX010000150.1 GCF_013415245.1 Streptococcus danieliae
CTCACTTGTTGTAAGACTTGCCCTCGCTTGATTTCGTTATTGATTGTTTGAGGAGCTCTTCCAAGTAGGCGAGCAATTTCTCGATTGGATTTTCCTTCTTTGTTCCATCGTTCAATGTAGCGACGATCATTAATTGTCAAATGTTTTCCTTTTGTTGTATAATTGTTTTGCATCTCTGTGCCCTTCCTTTTGTTTGTGGTGAACAACAAGTATAGCACGGAGGTGTTTTCTTATACCTTACAAAAGGATTTCATTTGACAACAGGGACTTTTGAAGCTGTTTTGAGGGCTAAACCAAGGCTATCATTAGCCTTGGCCAATTAGCCTAACAGCTCCAAACCTATTATCAAATGAAATCAGACAACTCATCAGAATGAGTTGTAGTACTTATCTAGCAGATAGGATGGGTGGCTAACTTCATTTTAAAATTTTTGATCATCGTTTTTTGGATGATTCTAGTATAAATTCTTTGCGATTCTCTTGACATCCTAGAATTTTTCGTATAAAATAGCAAAGTATGTTTAGTAACTGATCACAACTAGCCGGCTAAACGAATACAAAGAATCTAAGAGGAGGTATTCTCGTGAAACGTACTTATCAACCAAGTAAAATTCGTCGTCAACGTAAGCATGGATTCCGTCACCGTATGTCTACTAAGAACGGTCGTCGTGTGCTTGCTGCACGTCGTCGTAAGGGACGTAAAGTTCTTTCAGCTTAATTATTGAAAAAATCAGTAGAAACTCGAGTCTACTGATTTTTTTACATATAGAAAGTCAGTTTATGAAAATTTTTGATACACATACGCATTTAAACTTGAAACAATTTGCGGGTCGGCTAGAGGAAGAGCTTGAATTGGCGCGTGAGCTAGGTGTCGCCTGGCACAATGTGGTTGGCTTTGATCGGGAGTCGATTGAGGCAGCCTTGGCTTTGGCGGATGAGGATTCCATTTACTTGACCCTAGGTTGGCATCCGACGGAGGCCGGAACTTATGATGAGCAGGTTGAAGCTTACTTGCGGGAAGCTCTAGATCATCCCAAGGTGGTGGCCTTGGGGGAGATCGGTTTGGACTACCACTGGATGACTGCCCCCAAAGAGGTGCAGGAGGATGTCTTTCGCCGTCAGATTCGTCTGGCCAAGGAATTGGACTTGCCAGTAGTGATTCATACGCGTGATGCTCTGGACGATACCTATCGTATTTTAGCGGATGAAGGCCTCCCTGCTCGTGGGGGGATCATGCATTCTTATTCCGGTTCGCTTGAGATGGCGGAAAAATTTATAAAATTAGGGATGTGGATCTCCTTCTCAGGCGTTGTTACTTTTAAAAAAGCGCTAGAGATTCAAGAGGCAGCGGCCAAGTTACCGCTAGACCGAATTTTAGTCGAGACAGATGCCCCCTTCCTAGCTCCAGTTCCTTACCGAGGTAAGGAAAATCGGACAGCCTATACCCGCTATGTGGCTGAGCAGCTGGCTCAGCTGCGGGGGCTTAGCCTAGAAGAGCTGGCTGCAGCGACTTCTGCCAATGCCTGGCGGGTCTTTGGTCTGGATGGTGAGAACTGATGAAACCAGTGATTGGACCTGTTGTAGTGGTTGAGGGCCGTGATGATACCGCCAATCTGAAACGCTTTTTTCAGGTGGATACCTATGAGACCCGCGGCTCTGCTCTATCCTCAGAGGATCTTGAGCGAATTGCCCGTTTGCAGGAGCAGCGAGGCGTGATTGTCTTTACTGATCCCGATTACAATGGGGAACGTCTGCGTAAAATGATTAGTCAGGCTGTTCCAGAAGTCGGTCAAGCTTTTCTGAGACGGGCTGAGGCGACTCCTAAGTCTAAATCGGCAGGTCGCTCTTTGGGCGTTGAACATGCGGATTTTGAGGCTTTGAAGGAGGCTTTGGACGGAGCTTTTACGGGCCGGCAAGCAGATCCGCAGGAGCAGATTTCTCAAGCAGATCTGATGCGGCTGGGTCTGCTAGCAGGAACAGAGAGTCGCAAACGTCGGGAATATGTCGGTGAAGTGTTGCGAATTGGCTATTCCAACGGCAAGCAATTGCCAAAGCGTCTGGCCATGTTTGGGATTTCCCTGGAGGAGTTGGTGACAGCTCTGGAGGGATTTAAAGAGGAGGAAGAATAGATGGCAACAAATTTGTATATTGTTCGTCATGGTCGGACCATGTTTAACACCCTACACCGGGCTCAAGGTTGGAGCGATACCCCTTTAACTGAGCAAGGGCAAGAAGGCATTCGCGAATTGGGAGTGGGTCTCCGTGAACGTGGACTTAGTTTCCACCGTGCTCTTTCGAGTGATTTGGGGCGGACGATTCTGACTATGGATATTCTTTTGTCAGAGTTGGGCTTGAAGGGAGAAATTCCTTATACCTATGATGCTCGGATTCGGGAGTGGTCTTTTGGTTCCAATGACGGCGTTTATGATCAGGATCTTTTCTTCAACATTCTACCGCGGATTGCGGGGGTCGATTCAATGGAAGAAATGACCTATGAGGATATGGCCAAGGCCATTTATGAAGCAGATACAGCTGATTGGGCAGAAACCTGGGAGCAATTGCGGGATCGCTTGCTGGCAGGAATCAAGAATCTAGCTGAGAAAATGGAAGCTGCTGGGGGCGGGAATGCCTTGGTGGTTAGCCATGGTATGACCATTGGGACTCTCTTGTATTTATTGAATGGTCAACGCTTTGTGGTCTTGGATAATGGTAGCGTGACTCGTATCCGTTACGAAGATGGTCAATTCCAGGTTCTTGAAGTCGGCGATTTATCCTACCGCCAAGACGGCCGCAAGGTCTTGGATCAAAATCAGTCTTAAGACCTATAGAGCCGAAAAAGCCTGCTAAACCAGGCTTTTTTGCGGGTTTATAGTGGAAATTAGCACTCTTTTCAAAAGAGTGCTAATTTTTTGAGCAAAAAACCTTGACAGAGAAACTGGATGCTGTATAATAGAATCATGAGTTAGCACTCAGGTTACACGAGTGCTAATGACTGGGAGGAAACATGGTTACAGAAAGACAAGAGATCATTCTAAGGATGATCATTGAACTTTTTACAGAGACCCATGAGCCAGTTGGTTCCAAACGCTTGCAGGAAGGAATTGCTTCTTCCAGTGCAACCATTCGGAACGATATGGCGGCTTTGGAGAAGATGGGACTATTAGAAAAGTCTCATACCTCTAGCGGTCGGAAGCCAAGTATTGCGGGTTATCAATATTATGTTGAGAACTCCATGGCTTTGACCAGCCTTCCTCCAGAGGAAGTTTTTCAAATTCTGAAAGCCTTTGATGAAGATTTTTTCCAATTAAAGGATATCTTCAAAAGAGGAGCGGATCTCTTGTCAGAGATGACTGGTCTGGTCGCTTTTGTACTGGATGTTGAACCCAGTCATCAGAGACTAACGGCATTTGATTTGGTTGTTTTGGGATCTCACACAGCCTTGGCTGTGATGACGCTTGATGATTCTCGAATCTTGACCAAGGAGCTGGTAATTCCTCGGAATTTTTTGGTGGATCATTTATACCAGCTCAGGGATATGGTTTTGGATCGTTTGTTGGGAGAGTCGGTGCTCTCCATTCACTACAAGATTCGAACAGAAATTCCGCAAGTAGTCCAACGCTATTTCCTTTCGCCTGACAATGTCACCGCTTTGATGGAGCATCTTTTCTCGGATCTTTTTGCAGAAGAAGTTGTGGCATCAGGCCAGGAGCACCTGCTACAGGAAGTGGGGCTGGAAACCTATCGCTTTTTCACCAATGAACAACAGCTGGCCCTTGAGCTACGCGAAGGTTGGTCCGATAATCAGGAGCAATTGATTCGCATTGCTGATTCGTCCAGTCAACCTCTGGCTGATTTGAGTCTGATGAGCAAACGCTTCTTGATCCCCTATCGGGGTTATGGACTCCTCAGTTTGGTGGGGCCGGTGAATAGCGATTACCAACGTTTACTTAGTTTAATTGAAGCTGTCAGTCGTGTTATGACGATGAAGCTGACCGATTTCTATCGTTACCTTAGCAGTAACCATTATGAAGTGCATTAAGGAGGTGCCAGGTGGCAGAGGAAACTACTGAAAAAATGGAAGAGCTAGTGGAGGAAACCACAGAGGCTCCAGAAAAAACAGAATTAGAAGTTGCACAAGAGCAGCTAGAAGAACTAGAAAATAAGTATCTTCGAGCTGTAGCTGAAATGCAAAACATTCAGCGCCGGGCCAATGAAGAGCGCCAGTCGCTTCAAAAATACCGCAGCCAGGACTTGGCTAAAAAGATTTTCCCAAGCTTGGATAACCTAGAGCGGGCACTGACAGTTGAAGGCCTCACAGAAGATGTGAAAAAAGGTTTGGAAATGGTTCAAGAAAGCTTGATCCAAGCCTTGAAGGAAGAAGGAATCGAAGAAGTTGCTACAGACGGTGCTTTTGATCCAAATTTCCACATGGCTATTCAGACCCAGCCAGCTGACGAAGACCATCCAGCGGATACCGTCGCCCAGGTCTTCCAAAAAGGCTATAAACTTCATGAGCGGGTGCTTCGCCCAGCCATGGTTGTTGTTTACAATTAAAGTATGACCGCAATGTCATAAAACTATCCTCGAATGAATTTTATTTTTTAAAAGAAACAAAAGAAAGGTCAAGAATCTTCGGATTTTTGGGACAAATGATTATGTCAAAAATTATTGGAATCGACTTAGGAACTACAAACTCAGCAGTAGCGGTATTGGAAGGAACTGAACCAAAAATTATCGCGAACCCAGAAGGAAATCGTACAACGCCATCTGTTGTCTCTTTCAAAAATGGTGAAATCATCGTCGGTGATGCCGCTAAGCGCCAAGCTGTGACAAATCCTGATACCATCATCTCAATCAAATCAAAAATGGGAACTTCTGAGAAAGTTTCTGCAAATGGTAAAGAATACACTCCTCAAGAAATCTCAGCTATGATCCTTCAATACTTGAAGGGCTATGCAGAAGAGTACCTTGGAGAAAAAGTTACAAAAGCCGTTATCACAGTACCAGCTTACTTTAACGACGCACAACGTCAAGCTACAAAAGACGCAGGTAAAATCGCCGGTCTTGAAGTAGAACGGATTGTCAACGAGCCAACTGCAGCAGCTCTTGCTTACGGTTTGGACAAAACTGATAAAGAAGAAAAAATCTTGGTCTTTGACCTTGGTGGAGGTACCTTCGACGTTTCAATTCTTGAATTGGGAGATGGTGTCTTCGACGTATTAGCAACAGCTGGTGACAACAAGCTAGGTGGAGATGACTTTGACCAGAAAATTATCGACCACATGGTTGCAGAATTCAAGAAAGAAAACGGCATTGACTTGTCTCAAGACAAGATGGCTCTTCAACGTTTGAAAGACGCAGCTGAAAAAGCTAAGAAAGATTTGTCTGGAGTAACTTCTACGCAAATCAGCTTGCCATTTATCACTGCTGGTGAAGCAGGACCACTTCACTTGGAAATGACCTTGACACGTGCGAAGTTTGATGACTTGACTCGTGACTTGGTAGAACGTACCAAAGAACCAGTTCGTCGTGCCTTGTCAGATGCAGGTTTATCTCTATCTGAAATCGACGAAGTGATCCTTGTTGGTGGATCAACTCGGATTCCAGCCGTTGTTGAAGCCGTTAAAGCTGAGACTGGTAAAGAGCCAAACAAATCTGTTAACCCAGATGAAGTTGTGGCGATGGGTGCAGCAATCCAAGGTGGTGTGATTACAGGCGATGTGAAAGACGTTGTTTTGCTTGATGTGACGCCACTATCTCTTGGTATCGAAACAATGGGTGGTGTGTTCACGAAATTGATTGACCGCAACACAACAATCCCAACTTCTAAGTCTCAAGTCTTTTCAACAGCAGCAGATAATCAGCCTGCAGTAGACATTCACGTTCTTCAAGGTGAGCGTCCAATGGCAGCGGATAACAAGACACTTGGCCGCTTCCAGTTGACAGATATTCCTGCAGCTCCTCGTGGAATCCCTCAAATCGAAGTAACCTTCGACATCGACAAGAACGGTATCGTGTCTGTTAAAGCGAAAGATTTGGGAACTCAGAAAGAACAAACAATCGTGATCCAGTCTAACTCTGGTCTAACAGACGAAGAAATTGATCGGATGATGAAAGATGCAGAAGCAAATGCGGAAGCAGATAAAAAACGCAAAGAAGAAGTAGACCTTCGCAATGAAGTAGACCAAGCAATCTTTGCGACTGAGAAAACCTTGAAAGATACAGAAGGACAATTTGAAGCAGAACGTGCAGCAGCACAAACAGCCTTGGATGACTTAAAAGCAGCTCAAGAAGCTAACAACTTGGATGATATGAAAGTGAAGTTGGAAGCTCTCAATGAAAAAGCACAAGCTCTTGCAGTGAAATTGTATGAGCAAGCAGCAGCAGCGCAACAAGCTCAAGCAGGTGCAGACCAAGCTGGTCAAGCAAACCCAGCTGATGATGTTGTGGATGGGGAATTTACTGAGAAGTAAGCTCCTTGGGTAAGTCAATCCCAACTGTGATGAAAGAATAGGAAATCAGAGGTTGTAACCCAGCCTCTGTTTTTCCATAAAGAGGAAAAGCCATGGAAAATAAAGGGAAGGTCTTGGTTGTCTTAACCAATGTTGAGCAGTATGGGGAAGATCCCGGGCAGACCGGTTTATGGTTAGCCGAAGCCACGGAGTTTGTAGCAGAGGTGACTCGGGCCGGTTACCAGGTGGACTATGTCAGTCCCCAAGGAGGGGCTGTTCCGATTGATCCCAGAAGTCTGAAAAAATGGTATGTCACCGAAGAGGACTTACGCTTACGAGATAGCTGGGATTTTCAGAAGAGGGCCTTGACCTCATCGAAGAAACCAGAGGACATCTCTGCTCAAGATTATCTGGCGATCTACTATACAGGAGGCCACGGGGTTATTTGGGATTTCCCGGATAACCAAGCACTCCAGGATATTGCCTTAACCATCTATGAGCAGGGAGGTTTTGTGACCTCTGTCTGCCATGGCCTAGCAGGCCTGCTCAATCTGCAAGATAGCTCCGGCCACTACCTCTTGGCAGGGAAACAGGTAACGGGCTTTACCAAGTGGGAAGAAATTCTGAGTGGCAAGTGGAAAAAGGTTCCCTTCATCACTGAAACAGAAGCTAAGAAGCGGGGTGCTAACTTCCAGCAGAAGTTCCCCTTCCAATCCCATGCTCTTCAGGACGGACGCTTGATTACTGGCCAGAACCCGATGTCAGGCAGAGCTGTTGCCCGTTTGCTCCTAGAAGCCATGGAGTGATAATTGCCCTACTTTAAAGAAAGGAAAAAATGGTGTTCCTTAGGAACACGGGTTGCCAGGGAGAAGGGATTTGCCCTTTCCCCTTAACCCTAGAGATGTACATATGAATAACACAGAATACTATGATCGTCTGGGAGTGTCGAAAAACGCTTCGCAAGATGAAATCAAAAAGGCTTATCGGAAGTTGTCCAAAAAGTACCATCCCGATATCAACAAGGAAGCTGGAGCGGAGCAAACCTATAAGGATATCCAGGAAGCTTATGAAACCCTAGGGGATGAGCAAAAACGGGCTTCTTACGATCAGTTCGGAGCAGCTGGAGCTAATGGTGGCTTCGGTGGCGGCCAAGGATTTTCTGGTTTTGATGGAGCAGGCTTTGGTGGCTTTGAAGATATCTTTTCAAGCTTCTTTGGTGGCGGCATGGGAGGAAATCGTAATCCAAATGCACCACGCAAGGGAGACGACCTTCAATACCGGGTGAACTTGACTTTTGAAGAAGCTATTTTTGGAACAACCAAGGAAATCAAATACAACCGTGAAGCTTCCTGTCACACCTGTGACGGTTCCGGTGCCAAACCAGGTACCAACCCTGTGACCTGTAGTCGCTGTGGCGGAGCAGGAGTCATCAACGTGGATACCCAAACCCCATTAGGCATGATGCGCCGTCAGGTAACCTGTGATGTCTGTCACGGAAGCGGTCAAGAAATCAAAGACCCTTGCCAAACCTGTCATGGAACTGGACGCGAAAACCAAGCTCACACAGTTGAAGTACGTGTCCCAGCAGGTGTGGAATCAGATCAACAAATCCGCCTAGCTAGCCAAGGAGAAGCAGGCTACAATGGCGGCCCTTATGGTGATCTCTTTGTAGTTATCCAAGTCGCCGCTTCGGATAAATTTGAACGGGACGGCACAACCATCCACTATAACCTACACCTAAACTTTGCCCAAGCAGCCCTTGGCAACACCGTCGATGTACCAACCGTCCACGGTGACGTAGAATTAAACATCCCAGAAGGAACCCAAGCTGGTAAACGCTTCCGCCTCCGCGGCAAAGGAGCACCAAGTCTCCGCGGCGCAGGACAAGGCGACCAATACGTCACCATCATCGTCGACACCCCAACCGATCTCAACGACACCCAACGCAAAGCCCTCATGGAATTCGCCCAAGCCGGAAACCTCAACGTCAAACCAAAGAAAAAAAACTTCTTCGAAAAAATGTTTGATGGAGACTAGAGTCTGTTCCAGACTCTAGGATGGAACCCAAAAAAAGATCCAGTGTGATCTTTTTTTGAGTGACCTAATAAAGCGAACGCAGTTCGCTATCTCCTATTTAAAGCTTCGCGTCAATGCGAGTTTCCTTTAGTCTCTGTGCTAAACCGGGAAAAGTGCTAAGGTGATCTTTTAAACCGAGGCTAATAGGACGAACGCAGTTCGCTATATCCAATTTAAAGCTTTGCTTTTAAGATTAGGATGGAATCCAAAAAAAAGATCTGGGTGATGAGGCTGGGACAAAAGTCTAGCCTCTTTGACTTTGGATAACAAAATGCCTTTGACGCAGTAGCTGATTGGCCTCTTCGTTCGCTTTTCAAGCTCGGAAGAGAGCCTAATCAGCCTTGCGGGGGTGGG
>NZ_JACBXX010000126.1 GCF_013415245.1 Streptococcus danieliae
AGACGGACACTGTGAGTTTCAAAGCCACAGATTTGCCGTAATTGACTGTTCATTCGCAATTGGCGTAACAATTGCTGGTCAGTCTCTAATTGAAGAATCAATTTAGCAATATAGGCGATGAAGTAAGATTGGATAGAATAGTCCCGACGACCATATTTCCGCTTTGCTTCTAACTGCTTGAACAAGTCCGTTTCAGGTAGGGCATCTAATACCATCAAAATTTTTTCTAAATCACCAAATTCCTGATCTTCAAAGAGATTGAGTTGTGTTATAATTTTCATAGTGAGACCTCGTTAATAGAGATTTTTACACTAACTATTATAGCGCTTTGACGTTGTATTGAGGCTCACAAAAGGGAAAAATCGCTACTTTACCGTGGCGATTTTTCTTTTTGCAGTTCAGTAATCCCCCGTCAGAACTGAGGTTCGAAGCAACGGGAATGATTCTTTGGCTCTTATTTTAAATGGGTCAGCGACTGGGCCAGCATCTGCAAAAAGGTTCCTTTTCCGCGTTGCTGATGGGGCGATTTGGCAATTGAGTGGGCCAGCTCGAGCACTTGTCGGGGAGTCCGGAATTGGTGGGTCAGTAAATACAGGGACAAGTTCTGGCTGAGTTGACTCTTCCAAGTTAGCTCAGCCATATTTGTAGACTCCCTAGCCTTTAAAAAGATGTTTTGTAATTCCTCGTTTTCCGCAAGCTCGCCGCTGTCTAAGAGTTGCTCGATTGCTTTTTGTAAATCTTCTTTTGTCATCCTCCTTCTATTTTATCATTTATTTTTATCTTTGGATATTCCTTGCCCTTGCATTTGATAATTAGTATACTAGTTCTAGGATGGAAAGGAGAGGTAGATTATGAAACGAAAATTCCTTGTTTTGGCGCTGGCCAGTTTGGCTTTGGTTGCTTGTGGGCAGAAGCAGGAAAAAGAAACAAAGGCTTCGTCCAGTCAAAAGCAGGCGGTGTCTTCTAGCAAAAAGGCTGTTTCCTCTAAGCAGACAGCAAGTTCTGAGAAAGCCCGTTCGAGTGCAGAGCAGGTAGCGGAGTCTGAGCTTGCTTCCTCGCAAGCGGATGCGGTCAGTCAAGAAATGGCTAGCTCTTCAAGTCAGGCGGAAGCATCAGCTGTTCCAGAAGCGACGAGTGGAGCAGAAATGTCGGTTATTGAGGGGACTTGGTCCAGTCCCAAGGGTGGCTCCTTTACGGTGGCTACTGGTACTTTGACCAAGGGAGAGTCCACGTTTACTGTGAAACAACTGAAGGAGAATGCGTTTACCCTTGCGGAGGTCATGGCGAGTCCGCCGGTTTACATTTATGTTCCAGCGGGGCAGGTTCTATCAACGGGGGCTAAGAATTATGAATCGGATGAGTCACGGGATCGAATCTTTATCCTGCCACAATATGATGCCCCGCAAGAGGCGATGGAAGCTTATATTTACTATCGGAATTAGTTCAAGCGCTTTTGAGTTGATTTTTCGCCCAGAACCAAAGTTCCCACTTGTCATTTTTTAAAAAATCCCTTATAATGTAAGAGTTGCTGTGCAACAAATACTCATTTTGAATGAATTGTGGGAGGGGTTGCCTTCGGGTCGTCCTGCAAGTTGAAATTCAAAAGAGGCAGAAAACATTTTAAAGGAGAAATACTCATGGCAGTAATTTCAATGAAACAACTTCTTGAGGCTGGTGTACACTTCGGTCACCAAACTCGTCGCTGGAATCCTAAGATGGCTAAGTACATCTTCACAGAGCGTAACGGAATCCACGTAATTGACTTGCAACAAACTGTTAAATTTGCAGACCAAGCATACGACTTCATGCGTGATGCAGCTGCAGAAGATGCAATCATCTTGTTTGTTGGTACTAAAAAGCAAGCTGCTGACGCTGTTAAAGAAGAAGCAGAACGTGCTGGTCAATACTACATCAACCACCGTTGGTTGGGTGGAACCCTTACAAACTGGGAAACTATCCAAAAACGTGTTGCTCGTTTGAAAGAAATCAAACGTATGGAAGAAGAAGGAATCTTCGACGTTCTTCCTAAAAAAGAAGTTGCACTTTTGAACAAACAACGTGCACGTCTTGAGAAATTCTTGGGTGGTATCGAAGATATGCCACGCATTCCTGACGTAATGTACGTCGTTGACCCACACAAAGAGCAAATCGCTGTGAAAGAAGCTAAAAAATTGGGAATCCCAGTTGTAGCGATGGTCGACACAAACACTGATCCAGATGATATCGATGTTATCATCCCTGCAAACGATGACGCTATCCGCGCTGTTAAATTGATCACTGCGAAAATGGCTGACGCTGTTATCGAAGGTCGTCAAGGTGAAGATAACGTTGCTTCTGTTGAAGCTGAAATGGCAGCAGCTGCTGGTCAAGCAGATTCAATCGAAGAAATCGTTGAAGTTGTTGAAGGATCAAACGAATAATCTTGTAACCCCAAAGGGCAGTGACCTCCGTCCTGTCCTTTTTTAAAAAATTTTGGAGGAAGCTCAAATGGCCAATATTACAGCCGCTCTTGTTAAAGAACTACGTGAAAAATCTGGTGCTGGTGTCATGGATGCCAAAAAAGCCTTGGTTGAAGTAGAAGGAGACATCGAAAAAGCGATTGAACTCCTTCGCGAAAAAGGTATGGCGAAAGCAGCTAAAAAAGCTGACCGTGTTGCTGCAGAAGGTTTGACAGGTGTTTACGTAAACGGAAACGTTGCTGCAGTTGTTGAAGTGAACGCAGAAACAGACTTCGTTGCGAAAAATGAACAATTTGTAAACTTGGTAAACGAAACTGCTAAGGTAATTGCAGAAGGTCAACCAGCAGATAACGAAGCAGCACTTGCTTTGGTAATGCCTTCAGGTGAAACGCTTGAAGCAGCATACGTAAACGCAACTGCAACTATCGGAGAAAAAATCTCTTTCCGTCGCTTCGCTTTGTTGGAAAAAACAGATGCTCAAGCATTTGGTGCTTACCAACATAACGGCGGCCGTATCGGTGTTATCTCTGTTATCGAAGGTGGCGACGAAGCATTGGCAAAACAAATCTCTATGCACATCGCTGCGATGAAACCAACTGTTCTTTCTTACAAAGAGTTGGATGAGCAATTCGTGAAAGATGAGTTGGCACAATTGAACCATGCAATCGAGCAAGACAACGAAAGCCGTGCAATGGTTAACAAACCAGCTCTTCCATTCTTGAAGTATGGATCTAAATCACAATTGTCTGACGAAGTGATTGCTCAAGCAGAAGCAGATATCAAAGCAGAATTGGCTGCTGAAGGTAAACCAGAAAAAATCTGGGACAAAATCGTACCAGGTAAAATGGACCGCTTCATGCTTGACAACACTAAAGTTGACCAAGCTTACACACTTCTTGCACAAGTCTACATCATGGACGACAGCAAAACAGTTGAAGCTTACCTAGATTCTGTGAACGCATCTGTTGTTGCCTTCGCACGTTTCGAAGTTGGAGACGGAATCGAAAAAGCTTCAAACGACTTTGAATCAGAAGTTGCTGCAACAATGGCTGCGGCTCTTGGTCAAGACTAATATTCCATTTACAAACTCTGTTTGGAGATATGGAAATGATAAGGTGGGGACTTGTTTCCCTGCCTTTTTCATTTGGCGCCTACTCTTTAAAGATCATTGTCAGCCGTAGTGGTGGGACGCGTTTCTTATAGCCCCTTTCCTCGCTTTCGAATTTCTTGGCTCGGGTTAAAAAGGTTCCCCGAACCTTTTTAATCCTTTAATTCTGGTGAGAATTAGGATATAATAAAAGTCAAAGATAGTCAGATTTCATTTTTTGGTTTCTTTTACGAATAAGTACTTTGGGAGACCAAGTGACGAAGATGGAATGCTCAGCAAATTAGAAAGGACTTCCATGGTAGCAAGAAATACCTCCGATAATATTGAAGAACATATCAAGCAGCTCTTGGAGCAGATGGATATGGCGGTGCTCAAGCGGAGTGAGCTAGCGGAACTCTTTCAAGTGGTCCCTAGCCAGATTAACTATGTGATTAAGACCCGTTTTACAGAAAGCAAGGGCTACCTTGTCGAGAGTAAGCGTGGGGGCGGTGGCTATATCCGGATTGCGCGCATTTCTTACTCCAACCACCACCAGATGTTATTGGAGCTCCAGGAAAAGTTGGCTTCCCAAGTAAGCGAGCAAGTTTATGAAGATCTTTTGTGGCTCCTCGTTGAAGAAGGACTTTTGGCCAGACGTGAGGCGACCTGGTTGCTGGCCGTTGCTCTAGATAGTGTCCTTGGCCCAGAGGGTCCTCATTTGCGGACTCAGATGATGCGCCAATTATTGAAAGAAATTGACAGAAGAGGATAAGAATGAAGTATTCAAATGCACTAATTGAGACTCTCGAAGTATCTCATGCCTTTGCCAATAATTATGGCCGAGACCACTTAGAGACCTGGCACCTATTGACCGGATTTTTGGTCAACCCTTATAGTATCGTCGGTTCCGTCTTTAAGGATTCACCAATTAATCTGGATCTTTTGGAAGAAAAAGTAGAGGAGGTTATCGGTTATCCCTATCGGAAATCGAAGAACCTAAAGATCTTTCCCTTTTCACCACTCATGGAAAAAGTCTTTGAGCGGGGGGAGGCGCTGGCACAGCACTTAGGAGAGGATGAGCTGGGGACGGAGCATATTTTCCTTGTCCTTTTAAAAGAAAGAGAATCCTTGGCAACCCAACTCCTCTATGCTTCTGGCTTTGATCCGGAGAATAAAGTGGAGTCTAAAAAACTGCAGGAATTGCGCAAGGATGTCGAAGAGCGGGCTGGTTGGTCCAAGGAGGAAATCAAGGCTATTCGGCAGTTTTTCCGTGGTAGCCGGCCAAGCTCCCAGCAGATGGCCAACATGATGGGCATGCCACCGAGCCAAAGTGGTGGTCTCGAGGATTATAGTCGTGATTTGACTGCTGCGGCTCGTGCGGGCCTTTTGGAGCCTGTTGTTGGGCGGGAGGAAGAAATCGATCGGATGGTTCACATCCTCAGCCGCAAGACTAAAAATAACCCCGTGCTGGTAGGGGATTCTGGGGTCGGTAAGACGGCCCTAGCTCTGGGACTGGCCCAGCGGATTGTCGAGGGTCAGGTACCGGTTGCCTTGCAAGATATGCGGGTGATGGAGCTGGATTTGATGAATGTCATTGCCGGCACGCGCTTCCGTGGCGATTTTGAGGAGCGGATGAACAATATCATTGAGGATATTGAAAAAGAAGGCAATATCATCCTCTTTATTGATGAACTCCACACCATCATCGGCTCCGGTAGCGGGATTGATTCCACCCTGGATGCTGCCAATATCCTCAAACCAGCCTTGGCGCGTGGTAGCCTGCGGACGGTTGGGGCGACCACCCAGGAGGAATACCAGAAGCATATTGAAAAAGACGCGGCCTTGGTTCGCCGCTTTGCCAAGGTGACCATTGAAGAGCCCAAGGAAGCAGATACCCTGGCGATTTTAGAGGGACTCCGGCCGCGTTATGAAGAGCATCACCAGGTTTCCATCGAGGATGAGGCCTTGCAAACGGCTGTCCAAACAGCCAAGCGGTATTTGACCGCTAAACGTCTGCCAGACTCTGCCATTGATCTCTTGGATGAGGCAGCCGCAACTGTCCAGAACCGTAGCTTGACCAGTTCTGAATATGACAGTAATGGCTTGACTGCGCTAGATCGGGCTTTGATGAAGGAAGAGTTTAGCAAGGCCCGCAAGTTGGTCAAAGAGGCTCAGAAGCCGGTGGTGTTCCAGCATCGGGTGACGGCTGAGGATGTTTTGGAGACCTTGAGTCGTTTGTCGGGGATTCCGGTGCAGAAGCTGTCCCATTCGGAGTCTAAGAAATACTTGAATTTGGAGGCGGAGCTCCACAAGCGGGTGATTGGCCAGGACCAGGCTGTTTCAGCCATCAGTCGGGCGATTCGTCGCAATCGTTCCGGTCTACAGACTGGCAAGCGGCCGATTGGTTCTTTCCTCTTCTTGGGGCCAACTGGGGTCGGGAAAACAGAATTGGCTAAGGCCTTGGCTGAGCTGCTCTTTGATGATGAAGAGGCTTTGATCCGTTTTGATATGAGTGAGTATATGGAGAAGTTTGCGGCTAGCCGTTTAAACGGAGCCCCTCCAGGTTATGTGGGTTATGAAGAAGGTGGTGAGTTGACCGAGAAGGTCCGGAATCGTCCGTATTCGGTACTTCTCTTTGACGAGGTGGAGAAGGCCCACCCGGATATCTTTAACCTGCTCTTGCAGGTTCTTGACGATGGGGTTCTGACAGATAGCCGGGGGCGCAAGGTGGATTTCTCCAATACCTTGATTATCATGACTTCCAATTTGGGTGCCACGGCTCTCCGCGATGATAAGGTCGTCGGTTTTGGCGCAGGGGACCTGCGCTTTGATCCTAAAAATATGGAGCAACGGATGTTTGAGGAATTGAAAAAGACCTACCGTCCGGAATTCTTGAATCGGATTGATGAAAAGGTTGTCTTCCATAGCCTCACGGCCGAGCAAATGCAGGAGATTGTCAAGGTGATGGTCAAACCGATGATTGCAGCCTTGAAGACCAAGGATGTAACCTTGAAGTTCCAACCGAGCGCTTTGAAGCTCTTGGCGCAAAAGGGTTACGATCCGGAAAATGGGGCTCGGCCACTCCGCCGCACCCTGCAAAGCTTGGTGGAAGATCCGCTATCAGAATACCTCTTGGCTGGCGACTTGCCACCGGGCTCGACTTTGAAAATTGGGGTCAAGGCTGGCCAGTTGAAAATGGATATTCAGGCTTAGTGAGGGGGTATTGCTATGATTCGACCAGTCAGTTTGGAGGAGGCTCAGCTGCTCCAAGACCTCAGCCGCCTTACCTACCGGGCTACCTTTCAGGGGACAACGTCTGAGGAAAATCTCCAGGAGCACCTGGATACCGCCTATGACTTGGCTCGTTTGGAGACAGAATTAGGGGATCCTCAAGTCGCTTATTACTTCTACCAAGAAGGGGAGCAGATCCTCGGCTACCTTCGTCTCAATGAAGGCCAGGCCCAAACAGAGTCTATCCATGAAAACAGTTTGGAAATTGAACGGATTTACATTCATCCTGACCACAAGGGACGGGGACTGGGGCAAGAGTTGATGAACTTTGCCTTGGACCAGGCCCGCAAACGGGGTAAAACCGCTATCTGGCTAGGAGTTTGGGAGCACAACGCCCCAGCCCTGGGCTTTTATCAGAAAAATGGCTTCCGGCAGGTCGGCCAACACGACTTTGTAATGGGAGATGATGTCCAAACAGACCTCCTTTATCTGAAGGAAATCTAGCTGGAGACAATGATGCAAAAAAAGACAAGATTGGCGCATGTCCACATCTTGTCTTTTTCTTTCAAATCTTAGAGTAGTTCCAAGACCTCTTGGGTTGTTAGAACTTGATTGGCAATGTAGCCAAAGTTGGTTAGGGCTGCTTGATAGGCTTCTTGTCCAGGAGCCCCAACGGCATCGGTGACCACAACCACTTTAAAACCTTGTTCAATCAATTCCCGCATATGGCTGTCAACACAGAGGTTGGCATTCATACCTGCTAGAATGACCGTATCAATTCCATTTTTGCGAAGTTGGAGATTCAAATCATTGGATTCGGGACCAAAAATTTTATGGCCATGAGTGACAATGGTATCCTGGTCAAAATGCTCTTTGAGTTCCTCAATCATGTCTGCCCCAGAACCTTCCTCTGCAGGAGCATATTGGCTACTACGCCAGAACATTTCGTTGTCAATCATCATGGTTTCACCAGCAGCTTTGAATTGCCAGTTATGGTCATGTGGGTAGAAATAATGAGGCGAAATGAAGCGTTTGTAGCCACGCTCCTTAGCAACTTTAAAGAGTTGCGTGAGGTGGTCAATGGTTTGCACACTTTCCAGAATTTCTTGAGTAGCTCCAAACCCTTTGCTAAATTTCAAGTTGAAATTAGCCACCACTAAGAAATTCCTTTGGTGACTTGTAGTCCAAACATTTTTTAGGATAATTGTTTATCCAATTTTCAATAAAAGCGACTTCTTTGGGAGTTGTTTCTTTGGTCCCTTTTGGTAACCACCTGCGTATGAGTCTGTTATGATTTTCATTCGTTCCTCTTTCCCAAGATGAATAGGGATGTGCGTAGTAGATATGTTCTTCTGGGAACACTGCGGACAATTGATTGAACTCACCACCGTTATCTGCTGTAATAGATAGAATTTGGTGCTCTTTTAAAATTTGCTTTAGGGCCTGATTTACAGATTGAGCGGTTTTATCTGGAATTAGTCTTATGATTTGATGACGACTTCTCCGATCCGTCATTACCAATAGGCATTTGTTCTTTGCTTTACTCAAGACAACTGTATCAATCTCGTAGTTACCATTCTCTAATCGAAGATTAATTTCTTTAGGTCTCTCTTCAATTGATCTCCCAGCGGGTTTGAAATTTGGACTAGCTTGTTTCCCAATAGTTTTTCTTCTTCTAGGATAAAGCATATCTTTCCTAGTTAATCCAAGGTGGCCATTGTGAATCCAATAGTAAATTGTGGTAACACCTACCTCAATGTTTTTTGCCTTAACCATCATTTCAGGCGAATAGTTTTCATGATGGTAGTGAAGAATTTTGTCCTTCATTTTCTTAGTAAGAATCAGTTTTTTAACAGATCGTTTACGATTTTTCTCGTAATTAGCTTGAGCGACATCGGCTGAATAGACATATTTAAAGAGTCCTTTTCTCACTTGTTGTAAGACTTGCCCTCGCTTGA
>NZ_JACBXX010000065.1 GCF_013415245.1 Streptococcus danieliae
CATACTCTATTATACCATACACAACCATATACAACAAGAAAAATAGTTGGATTTTACAAAAAAACTCAGCTCTATCAAGGGTTTGAGCTAAGTTTTCATAAATCTAGGTGATAAAGTCGGGATTATATCACAAGTAATCTGAAAGTTTGCATTGCTCCGCCCTTATGTTAAAATGGAAAAAAAGCAAAAAGGAATCACTATGGAAGCAATTGTTGAAAAAATACTGGAAAAGATTACCCAGTACGATAAAATCATCATCCACCGGCATGTCCGCCCAGACCTCGATGCTATCGGTAGTCAGGTTGGTCTACAGAACCTCCTCCTCCTCAATTATCCCGAGAAAAAAATCCTAGTCACTGGCTACGACGAGCCCAACCTCCATTGGCTAGCCGGCATGAACTATGTCGCCGACGAGGACTACCAAGACGCCCTCGTGATTGTCTGTGACACCGCCAACCGGGAACGCATTGATGACCAGCGCTACCAGAATGGAAAAGAGCTGATTAAAATCGACCACCACCCGGATGATACCCCCTACGGCGATATTTCCTGGGTCGATCCCCAGGCCTCATCCACCAGTGAAATGATCACGCGCTTCTCCCGTGAAGCCAATCTCCTCATGGATGTTCAAACCGCTCGTCTACTCTATGCGGGAATCGTCGGCGACACTGGTCGCTTCCTCTTCCCCTCTACCTCCAGCTTAACATTTGAAATGGCCGCCTATCTGCGCCAATTCTCCATTGACTTCAGCGACCTGTCTCGCCAAATGGATACCATCAGCCTCGAAATTGCCAAACTCCAAGGCTATGTCTATGACAACCTTGAAATTGACGAAAACGGAGCGGCGCGTGTGATCATCCGGCAGGACCTCCTCAAACAACTCAAGCTCAAAGAAACCGACACCTCTGCAGTTGTCGGAGCTCCTGGACGCATTAAAGACGTCCAAAGCTGGGGCGTCTTTGTTGAGCAAGAAGACGGCGGCTACCGAGTTCGCCTCCGCTCCAAAACGATCCCTATCAATGAGATTGCCAAACAG
This sequence comes from Streptococcus danieliae, assembly GCF_013415245.1. Taxonomy (GTDB): domain Bacteria; phylum Bacillota; class Bacilli; order Lactobacillales; family Streptococcaceae; genus Streptococcus; species Streptococcus danieliae_A. The sequence goes on from NZ_JACBXX010000065.1 coordinate 1,037, forward strand.
CATGACGGCGGCGGCCATCCCCTCGCCAGTGGGGCCAACTCCGCTAATCGAGCCGAAAATGACCAAATCTACTCTGAAATTCAAGATTTACTGAAAAAAAGTCAGAAATAAATCAAAAAAACTTGCCAAAGCCCATCACATTTGGTAAACTAGCTAGGTAATAATCTATGGCTCGCAAAGAGACCATGGCAGAAAGGATTTTTTAACATCATGAAAAAAGATATCCATCCAGAATATCGCCCTGTTGTCTTCATGGACACATCTACTGGTTACAAGTTCCTTAGCGGTTCTACAAAGAGCTCTAACGAAACTGTTGAATTTGAAGGTGAAACTTACCCAATGATCCGTGTTGAGATTTCATCAGACTCACACCCATTCTACACTGGACGTCAAAAGTTCACACAAGCAGATGGACGTGTGGATCGTTTCAACAAAAAATACGGTCTCAAATAAGTCTCAAAAACCAGCCAAAATGGCTGGTTTTTTTGCTATTCTCTAGCCAAAGTATTTACCAAAAAAAGAGGCCTAATGGCCTCCTTCTCACAGCTTACTGCAATAATTCTTGAACAGGTTCGAACACAATCCGCTCGAGATCACTGAGGTAAACACCCAATTGCTGTTCCTTAGCAAAGAAATTGGATACTAGCTCATTGCTTTGAATCTTCTCAGAAAACTCACGCATCCGTCCCTCAAAATCACCTTCAGGTGCTTGGCCCATTTGCGCCATGCGTTGCAATTCATTTTGAAATTGGATGTACTCCTCAAAAATAGCCTGGGCTTCTGGATTTTTGCCAATCTCTTCCTTAGCCTGAACCACAGCTTGGTATTCAGGTAAACCACGAAGACGACGATTCAACTCATTTGCGACATCATAGATATTGGACATACGATTTTCTCCTTTTTATAAAAAATACACTAGTTTCCTAAAAGAAAGCTTGATTAGGCAAAGACGATTGATAGAGCAATAATGACTAGAACCAAAAGGGTAATCGCCATATAAAGACGGTCTTTTTCCTGGTAGAAAAAGATCAGGGAAATCAAGACCCGCAGGATAGGCGTTAGCATCAAGGCCCAAACACCAAACAAGAGGGTCAGCTGACTGGCTTGTTCCAAGCCCAGGACATGCAAGAGACTGCCCAGAGCCAAGAGAATCACCGTGGACACCAAACCGATTCGCAGCAAGGCTTGAATACTGGTTTTGATAGACTGCATCTTACCCTCCTAATCCTCTGAGAAACATTTGGACCCCTGTCACCAACAGCACCAGGACAAATAAGACCCGTAGAAAGGCCACCGGAATCCGAGGCATCAACCGGCTACCTAAGGTCGAACCCGCAATGACCCCAAGAACAATCGGTGCGACAATGGGCAAGTCAACCGAACCTTGACTAAAGTAGAAGATAGCGGAAGAAACTCCCGTAACTCCCATCATAAAATTAGCGGTTGCAGAGGATACTTTTAGGGGCAAGCCCATCACATTATCCATCGCCAGGACCTTAAAGGCCCCTGCTCCAATCCCCAAGAGGGCTGAAGCAACACCGGCTAGAAACATAATAAAGGATCCCAGAGGAATATTGGCTGCCTGGTAATCAACCTGGGTCTTGCTTTGCAGATCCTGGTAAGAACCACTGAGGGACTTTTGCAGGCGATTTGGCTCTTTTTGGACTGCACTCTGCAAATGGTGGGTCTCCCCGCCCCTTATTTTTTTCCACATGGTATAGGCTTGATAAAACATTAATAAACCATAGAGGATAAAGAGAAATTGACCTTGCACCAGCGTCGACAAAAGCGCACCGACAAAGGCGCCAATGGTCGTAAAAATCTCCAGGTACATAGCCAATCGCAGATTGAGCAAGTCATCCTCCAAGTAGGCCAGGGCAGATCCCGCACTGGTTCCAAGGACCGCAAAGATGGAGACCACAACCGCCACCTTAATGTCATAGCCTAGGGCAATGGTCAAGATTGGCGTTAAAATGATGCCACCACCCAAACCCAAGAGGGAGCCTAGCAAACCTGCCAAAATACCGATACTGATAAAGATTCCGAACTCAAGCATGAGTCACCTCCCTTGAGTTCCAACTACTCAGAATCCACATCATCGATGGCTTCCAAAATCTGCCGCGTTTTATGTAGAGATAACTGACCCGAAGCACTCGGAGCCTCCAAGGCTGCAAAAGTCCAAGCAGATCCCGTTAAGTCACCGGTTAGCCGTGTCCAAACACCTAATTTGCCAGTCGAGATGGTAACGTAGTCCTGCTCTGGATTTAAGGTTTTGAACCCGCGTGTATAATTCATTAAATCCAGCACATCTTGTTCATGCTGAGGCCGAACTGCAACCTTGACAATACGAGGATTCAGAGCCGTCAATTCGGATAAAATTTCCATCAAGTTATCAGGGGTTTCCTCATAGTTATGGTAAGTCAAAACCAAGTTTGAAAAATCCAAGACCTGTTCAAATTCTTCGCGATAGGCATAAAATTCAAAATCAATATACTCTGGTTGGTACAAGGCCTGAATCTCCCGCAAAATGGACACATACTCCGGTCCACTCAACTCCATCTTCCCACCCTGACGCGTCGTTCGTAAGGTGAAAATAATTTCACGACCTGCAAATTTTTCAAAAATGGCTGGGGCCAGGGCAATAATGTCCTCCTTCTTGGGACTATAATCTGCCCGCCACTCAATAATATCCACCGAGTCAAAGCGATCGGTGTCCAATGCCTGTACATCTTCGAGGCTGGTCGGCATGATTGGTACAACTAACTTCATTCATCCACCCTTATCTGTATAACTTTTAAATAATTACTCGTCGGCTCCTCAGCATAACTTGGGAAATCCTGCGGCAGGCGGTAGACCTTCTCAATCGCATAAGAAGTCTCTCCCATTCCTTTTTGAATCTCCTGCTTGAATTTATCCAAAGACAACTGAGCCGCATTTGTACTGAGTATCATTTTTCCTTGCGGAGCTAAAATTTTAAGTGACTCTTCCACCAAACGATGGTAATCCTTGCTGACGGAAAAGACTTGTTTTTTATTCCGGGCAAAACTTGGAGGGTCAATAATCACGACATCAAAGATCAAGCCCTTCCGAGCTGCATAGCGCAGGTACTCAAACGTATCCATCACCACCAAGGCTTGGGATTCAAGCCCCATTTCATTTGCCTGAAAATGCGCCTGTGACAACTCTCGACTGCGCTTAGCTAAATCTACCGAAACGGTCTCAAGCGCCCCACCAGCCACTGCTGCAACTGAAAAGGCAGCCGTATAGGAAAAGAGATTCAACACACGCTGGCCCTGAGCCAAACCCTGAACCAAATCCTTACGAACCTCATGCTGGTCCAAGAAAATCCCCGTCATCCAGCCATCATTGAGAAACACCTGATAGCCGACACCATTTTCAACAATCAAAAATTGATCAGGAGCAGGCTCCCCATAGAGATGGGCCGTTTCATAGCCCGGTCCCTGGAAACGAACTTTTTCGTAAGCCCCCAAACACTCTGGGTAAATTTCTTGGAAGCAAGAAATAATGTCATCCTTCTGTTGAAAAACAAAAGCATTATACCAAGAAAAGAGTAGGTAGTCTCCATACAAATCAACCGTCAGACCAGGAAGACCATCCCCTTCCTGGTTAAAAATCCGAAAGGCTGTTGTCCCTTGATCTTGCAAGTAGGCTTGACGTTTCTCCTTTGCGGCTGCGACAAGGGCCTTCAACCCAAGGTCCGCCCAGGTCACGGCCTCCCGTGATAAAACCCAGCCAACACCTTTATTTTGTTTGGCAAGATAGCCTGAAGCCAAAAACTTGCCATGTTGATTGTAGAAGTGTACAAACTCATTGTCTAAATCAGTTGGTTTTAGGTCCTTCTCATTCAAAAGAATCCTTCCCTGTTCAACCTCTAGTTGACACTTCTTTGATAGAACTGCTTGTTTCATATCTTCAATTATAACAAAATTTACAGAATAATTGGACAAACTTCTCTTTTTCGAGTGCCTATCCGCTTGATTTCTTTCATCTTTAACAAGACGGACAGCTCCAAACTTAACCGTTTCTTAAAAATAACCACCCCTTCTCTTGATTCTGGTTTCCCTCTTTCATTTTGTGATATAATCAAATTTGAAACAAAATTGGGAGGATTCCCAAAATAACTGTCTCATCCATAATGGATATATAGACAAAGTAAGGAAATTATTCCGTGAGAAAACTAACACAAACACTTCTAACGACCATGAGTAGTCGATTGGGCTTGGTCTTTATTCTCCTAATCCTCTACTGGTTAAAAAGTATCGCTGCCTATTTCCTCAATTTTAATCTGGACATCCAGCTCGGAAATATGCAAGGCTTTTACCAACTGGCCTTAGCGATTCTTAACCCACTACCGCTAGGACTCCTACTATTAGGACTCCCCTTTTATGCCAAACCAACCAAAGTCTACTACCCGCTCTTAGCCATCATGTACCTGGTACTCTTCTCTTGGCTTTTCTCCAATGTCATTTATTATCGGGAGTTCTCAGACTTTATTACGCTCAATACTATGCTCGCTTCGAGCAGTGTTTCTGCAGGTTTGGGAGATGCAGCTGCCAAGCTCTTTCGACCATTCGACCTCCTCTATTTGTTGGATATTCCAGTCATTGTTTACCTTTTCTGGAAGAAAAAAGTCACCTTTGATGATCGTCCGCTTAGCTTCAATGCCAGCTTTGCGATTACGTCTTTATCAACCATGCTCTTCTCGGCCAATCTGTTCTTTGCTGAGGTCGACCGTCCAGAGCTATTGAGTCGAGGCTTCTCCAACTACTATGTGGTCCGTGCTTTGGGACTTCCTGCCTTCTTTGGTTATAGTGCCAACCAGACCTACCAGGCGGATAAGGAACGGGCCAAGGCTTCCGAAACCGATTTAGAACCTGTTTTGGAGTATATCAAGGAGCACAATGCAGAACCGAACCCCGCAACCTTCGGAATTGCCAAGGGGCGGAATGTGATTTATCTCCATTTGGAGTCTTTTCAACAATTTTTGATTGATTACAAACTCAAGTCTAATAATCAAGAGTACGAAGTGACTCCTTTTATCAACTCACTCTATCATTCAAGCGAGAGTTTCGCCTTCTCCAATATTTTCAACCAAGTTAAGGCTGGAAAAACATCGGATGCTGAAACCATGATTGAATCAGGCTTGTTTGGACTCAACCAAGGATCCTTCATGGTTAACTACGGGGGAACCAATACCCAACAAGCAGCACCGCATATTTTGGCCCAAACTGGCGACTATACTTCTGCCGTTTTCCATGGAAACATTGGAAGTTTCTGGAACCGAAACACAACTTACAAACAATGGGGCTATAACTTTTTCTTTGATCAGTCCTATATGAGTAAGGCCACCAGTGAAAATTCCTTCCAGTACGGCTTGAATGATAAGATTATGTTCAAGGACTCCATTAAGTACCTTGAACACATGCAGCAACCCTTCTACGTTAAGTACTTAACGGTTTCCAATCATTACCCTTATACCACTAGCTTGATTGGCGATGAACAAGGATTCCCCTTGGCAGAAACCAAAGATGAAACCATCAATGGCTACTTTGCTACAGCTAACTACCTTGACTCCGCCATCAAATCTTTCTTTGATTACCTCAAAGAAACTGGCTTGTATGAGAATTCAGTTATTGTCCTCTATGGTGACCACTATGGAATTTCCAATTCGCGGAATCCATCCCTAGCTCCCCTATTGGACAAAAATCCTGAAACCTGGTCCTCCTATGACAATGCCATGTTGCAACGGATTCCCTACATTGTTGTCGTGCCCGGCATGCAAGATGGAGCTGTCATCGATACCTATGGTGGCCAAATCGATATGTTGCCAACCCTGGAACATCTGCTTGGAATCAACTCCAGCAACTTCCTCCAAGTTGGACAGGATCTCTTGTCACCTGACCACGAGCAGATTGTCGCCTTCCGCTCCAGTAACTATTTTGTAACTCCAGAATACACTTCCTATTCCGGTCGGACCTACTACACTGCTACTGGAGAAGAAATTACCACTCCTGACGAATCCACTCAGAAAGCCATTGATGAGGCTAGAGATAAGGCCAATAAACAGCTCTCTATCTCAGACATGATTCAAACAGGGGACCTCCTCCGCTTCTATAGTGAGAACCGCCTAGGCAAACCAGACGTAAGTAAAATCAATTACAATAAGGCCATGGATCAACTGCTGAAAATTGAAAAAGAAAAAGGCCAAACATCTAGCAGCTTGTTTAGCCAACGTCAATCCAGCACCCTTGACCTCTTTGACTCACCAACTTACAAGGCCTTACACCCGGAACAATTCCTTGAGGATACCGACTCAAGTAGTTCGTCCAGCTCCAGCCAGGAAGAGGCCGAAGAATAATCAATGTTTAAAGGACTTAGCCAGTAGCGCTAAGTCCTTTTGTCATCTCCTCCATAAAAGCGAGAACAGGCTTGGCATTGAAAGTGAATCACATTTAACAATTCCATCATCCGATTTCTAGAAATCGGACAGGAATAGCCCTTAGGAAAAAAAGCCAATCGTAGCTGCCGATCAACCCGCCGAATATTAAATGGGTTGACCAAAAAGGACCGGTGACAGCTAAAAAGAAAGGGGCTTGTAGCTTTGACATCCTGTAAATTCGCAATAACCGAGACTTCTTCATCACTGGTAACAATTGAAATATAATGGGCTCGAAAACTTCGTTCAATATAAAAAACCTTCCGCACCGGTATCTGAATTTGTACCTGCGAATTCCGGATTAAAATCAACTCCTTAGGCGTATCCTGAATAAAATAGCCATGAATCTGCAACAGCACAGTGGCTAGCCGTTGATGAAAGCGGATGGGAGGCAAATCTCGCAAAATATAATCCAACACACCAACCTGGCTTCTAAAAACTTCTTCCATAAAAAACAAGGAGTCTGCCACAATAATAATCGAAGCTAGGGCATCCCGCTTCCGAATTTGAACGACCAAATCAAAAAAAGTCTGGCAAGGAGCCTCTCCATGGAGAACCAGAATAAAGACCTGATGACTCCCCCTTCTTGACCAAGCATCCAACAAACCCGCACCGGTGGACTGGATCTCCAACTGCTCCAACTCAACACCAATTGTCACTACAACATGTTGCAGTAAATCTTCCCACCAAAAATGATCTCGACAAAGCTCCTCATAAACAAAAATATTCATAACTCCACTTAAACATTTCCCTTTCACCTTATTATTCGAAGAAATTTGGCACAAGCAGCTCCAAATCCAACCCTATAAGAATACAGGAAAAAGAGCCCTTTCAAACTCTCCTGTTCTGAAAGGTTGTGAAAACGTTCCGAATGGGAGATTAATTGAGAAAAACCGACTTTCTGTCAACTGTAGTAGCTAGAATTTCTCAATCTATAAATAGTGAATAGAATAGAACCCAGAAATGACAGAAGTAAAAGGCTTTTCACACAACAAAAAAAGGCTCTTTGTCAACTGTAGTGGGTAGAATTTTACAATCTATAAATAGTGAGTACAATATAGCCTAAAAATGGCTTCCTTTCAATTCATATGGGATGCTTTCCCTGTGGTGGGGGACGGCAGCGACCTCTGACGAGTTCCATGCCTTACA
>NZ_JACBXX010000168.1 GCF_013415245.1 Streptococcus danieliae
AAAATAGAGGTTCTAGAGGACTATTTGCCATGGTCTGAAATCATACAGAAGAATTGTCAATAAAAAAGGTTCCCGAGTCAATCAACTCTGGAACCTTTTTCATATACTTGGTTATAGCGCGCTTACGGTTAAAAGAAGTTTTTCGTTAAAGAAGCAACAAAGAAGGCGGACGCGCGGACAATTTCTGACAAAGGAAAATTGGCAGCAAGAGGGTTTTACAAATTTCCGTGATAGTCTGCGTTTTATCCAACACGACTATCCTCGTAAAAATAAATTAATCTTGTTGCTGGATTATGGTCGGTGGAAATGGCGACTCTCTAAAAGTCGGTGATCCAGTCGAAATGAAAAACAACTTTCAAGGGATCTGGAAGCGTTTCCAGAGTTTTAAATCCAAATAAATTAAAAAAAGTAGTTGACAGATAATCTTTATATGGTACAATGGATTACATGAGAAAAGCAGAAGTGAGAGCTTCTCGCCTTGCGACTAACGTTGTCTGGCTCTACGATTCAAGTCCTGAGTGGGATTCTATTCGTGTGAGTGGGTGTGCGTTAGCAGACCCACTCTTGTTTTTCTCGAAATAAAAAAAAGAGGTGAACACCATAGCAAAACAAGACTTATTCATCAATGATGAAATTCGTGTGCGTGAAGTTCGCTTGATTGGTCTTGAAGGGGAGCAGCTTGGTATTAAGCCATTGAGCGAAGCCCAAGCCATCGCTGATGACGCCAATGTTGATTTGGTTCTGATTCAGCCCCAAGCAAAACCACCGGTTGCTAAAATTATGGACTACGGTAAGTTCAAATTTGAGTACCAGAAAAAGCAAAAGGAACAGCGTAAAAAACAAAGCGTTGTGACCGTCAAAGAGGTTCGTCTAAGTCCAACTATCGACAAGGGTGACTTCGAGACAAAACTTCGGAATGCACGCAAATTCCTTGAAAAAGGAAATAAAGTCAAAGTGTCCATTCGATTTAAAGGTCGGATGATCACCCATAAAGAAATTGGAGCTAAGGTTCTCGCTGATTTTGCTCAGGCAACACAAGATGTTTCCATCATTGAGCAAAGAGCGAAAATGGATGGACGTCAAATGTTCATGCAATTGGCTCCCATTCCAGACAAAAAATAAAGTCTGATCACTAGAAAAGAGGAGAAATCATGCCAAAACAAAAAACTCACCGCGCATCTGCTAAACGTTTCAAACGTACTGGTTCAGGCGGACTAAAACGCTTCCGTGCTTACACTTCACACCGTTTCCACGGAAAAACTAAAAAACAACGTCGTCACCTTCGCAAAGCTTCTATGGTTTCTGCAGGAGACTTCAAACGTATCAAATCAATGCTTACAGGTCTTAAATAAGACACACTCGTATAACTAGAATCTGGAGGAAAACTAAATGGCACGTGTTAAAGGTGGCGTTGTATCACGCAAACGTCGTAAACGTATTCTAAAGCTCGCTAAAGGTTACTATGGAGCTAAACATATCTTGTTCCGCACAGCGAAAGAACAAGTCATGAACTCTTACTACTATGCATACCGTGACCGTCGTCAAAAGAAACGTGACTTCCGTAAACTATGGATCACACGTATCAATGCGGCAGCTCGTATGAACGGACTTTCATACTCACAAATGATGCATGGATTGAAATTGGCTGAAATCGAAGTGAACCGCAAAATGCTTGCAGACCTTGCAGTAAACGATGCGGCAGCTTTCACAGCTTTGGCAGACGCTGCAAAAGCAAAACTAGCTAAATAATCGTTTTGTCTCCCTTGGGTTTTCCAAGGGGGATTTGGTGTATTTTGGACTTAGGAAACTCTTCCCAAAATTCCTCACCTCATACCAGCAAAATCATTTGAATATTCCTGCTATCTATCGTACAATAGTTTTTAGGAAGACAGGAAAGAGAGTTTGGTTTGTGAAGAAAATTAGTCCGAAGAATTGGTTATTGTTGGGGGTCTTTTTGGGAATGTTGGCGGCGGCCCTTTTGTTGTTGCCGATGTTGCCGGAGCAATTTGACCGTTGGCAGGCCACATCCAAGATTGAGCAGCTCAAGCAGAAACATAAGGCCTTAGCCAAGGAGCCCAAGAGTAGCAAGCAGTATGGGCGTATTGGGCAGGCTGAGGTGGTCGCTTATTATCCCAGTAATTTGGAAAGCACTACCAATCAGCAAATTCAAGAGCTGATTTTAGCCGACACCCAGAAACTGAATCCAGAGGGTCAGGATAAGGATTTGAATGCCCTGATTTTTTATTTGGTGGATAAAGAAGAAGGGGCCTTTGCCAATACCCAGCAGGTGAAGCTTTTGAAAAGGGAGTACCCGATTTCCGCGACCTATGTAGGAACAGAAAAAGAGACTACTTTAGCTTCTTATTACTATACTGACGAGGGCAAACAGCTGCAGCTGGATGAACTCTTCCAGGATCCAGAGGCGGCCCAATCCAAGATGTTGGATATGATTAAGGCTAATCTTTTAGCCCAGAATCTCAATGCGGATCGTGTGGCAGAAGTTGTAGAAACCTTACAATACACCGACCTAGCCGATTGGGATTTCTATTATGACAAGAAAAGCTTCTGGATCCATCTCCCGCAAGCCATCGGTGAGGTAAAGCAAGTGGCGGTTCCCCTAACCATCTTGTTTGATGTAATCAATCCAGATATGCTTAAGGGGGCGGATGCAGAATCTTATCAGGCTTATATTGCTCCCTCAACCAAGAAGGTTATTGCCTTAACCTTTGATGACGGACCAGATAGCCAGTTAACACCTAAGCTACTGGACATTTTAGAAAAAGAAAAAGTTCCCGCAACCTTCTTTGTGTTAGGACGGAATGTGACAGGAAACGAGCATATTCTGAAACGGATGAGCAAGCGCGGATCAGAGATTGCCAACCATACCTTCAATCACCCCAACCTCCAGTTGCTTCCGACGGATGGAGCTCTGGCGGAGATTCGCGATACCCAAAGTGAAATCAAACGCGCTACAGGTCTCGATTCCAAGCTGTTCCGGCCACCATTTGGTAATTATACCAGTCAAACCCAACTTTACGGTGGTCTCCCAACCATCCTCTGGTCAGTGGATACCCTAGACTGGCAAAGCCACAATCCAGCCATGATTTTGGAACAGGTCAAGACCTATGCCCGGCCTGGCGGTATTGTGCTCATGCATGACATCCATAAGGAAACCATCGATGCCGTCCCAGCAGTCATCGACTACCTCAAAGAGGAAGGCTATAAATTTGTCACCGTCAGCGACCTACTTAAAATTAAGGGAATCGACCCTCAAGGCATCTACTATGACCGTGACGGTTTGATTGACTAGGACATGAGATGATTTAGAAAAAGAACCTGATTCTGTAGCCTACAGATTAGGTTCTTTTTTATCATCGGTAAAGAAGTGTTGAAAAAATGCTATACAGAAGCAAAAAAGCAAGGAAAACCATCCTTGCTTTTTTACAGGTCCAAAATTTCAGGGGTAGCTGCGGCTAATTGGCGGTAAAAGGCAGCTCGTGTTGTGAGTTGATAAGGAATCAGCCAGAAGCTTCCGATGCCGAATGTGAACGGGACTAGAAGCGCCCAACCGAGAAAACTGAGGTCTAAGAAAAAGAGCTCTAATTTATGGCCATCCATTAGCATGCGAGATTTGGTGATGGCTTCGGTTGGTTCAATCTCTCTTCCTTGAGCGACCAAGTCTTCAATAATATAGTTGGCCATGGAGTAGGAGTAGATTTTGATGAAGCCTGGAATAATGAAGAGAAGGCTCCAAAGAATCAAAAAGAGGTATTGAAGTAAACCGGTGATGAGGACTGGTACAAAACGTCCTTGGCGAAAGCTGGTGAAGACAGCTGTGAGGATATCTTCTTCCTTCTCTTGATCTAGAAGATTTAAGAAGGCCATTTGTCGACTAGCTGTAAAAAAGATGGCAAGGATTCCACCAAAGCCAGAGGTCAGAAAGGCTAACATACTTGGGAGTGTAAAGGTGAGTAAGCTTAAAATGACTGCCCAAGTCCAGTTACCTGAGAGTCTATTTTTCGCTTGCTTTTTTAATTCTGTTTGATTCATACAATCCTCCAATCATCAGTAACGAGGATTAGTATAGCAGATTGGTTGTCTTTGTCAAGCTGAAGAAAAAGACTAGGCTGGTGGCCTAGTCTTGGGATTCAGATGCTTCGGTTTCGCTGAGGATAGCTGCGATTTTAGTGTTGATTAAGTCAATCGCGACCTTGTTGGTGACCCCTTCTGGGATAATAATATCCGCATAGCGTTTGGTTGGTTCGATAAACTGGTGGTACATAGGTTTGACCACGTCTAGGTACTGGGTAATGACAGAATCGAGGCTCCGGCCGCGTTCTTCAATATCCCGTTTGATCCGGCGGATGATGCGGACATCGTCATCGGTATCTACGAAAATTTTGATATCCATTAGGTCGCGGAGACGTTTGTCTTCTAGAACCAGAATCCCTTCGACAATAAAGACATCTTGGGGTTCTTGGCGCAGAGTCTTGTTACTGCGGGTATGGGCAGTATAGTCATAAGTCGGAATATCGACTGGCCGGCCAGCCCGAAGCTCACTGAGTTGTTCAATCATCAAGTCTGTGTCAAAGGCAAAGGGGTGGTCATAGTTGGTTTTGACGCGCTCCTCTGGGGTTAGATGGGATTGATCCTTGTAGTAGGAATCGTGCTCAATCATCGCAATCTTCTCGTTGGGAAAGTTAGCGAGGATTGCTCGGGAGACACTGGTTTTACCTCCACCAGATCCACCTGTTACACCGATAATGATTGGTTTTTTATGCATGAGTAAGTCCTTTCTAGTTTCCTACTTATTGTACACTATTTTCTACGCTGTGTCAGTAGCTCCTTCTGTGATATAATGGGGCGAGGTGAAAAATATGATTACTTTTGGCATTTTAGCCATCAGCCCGATTGCCCATGAATGGATGACGGCTGTGAATGCGACTGGAGCCTACCGTCTGGGGGCGGTTTATTCCCGAACCTTGGCCAAGGCTCAAGATTTTGGGGAAGCCTACGGCTCTGAGGTTGTGGCCTACGATTCCTTGGAGGCCTTTTTGGCGGACCCAGCACTTGATTTAATTTACATTGCTTCTCCCAATGGTCTGCATGTAGCGCATAGCCGTTTGGCCTTAGAAGCTGGAAAACATGTGGTGGTGGAGAAGCCCGCAGTCTTACGGCCCGCTGAGTGGGCGGAGTTAGTTTCTTTGGCCAAGGAAAAAAAGGTTATGCTCTTTGAAGCGGCACGGAATGTGCATGAAAAGGCTGTAGCCCTTGTTGCCGATTTTTTGAAAGATCAGGAAATCTTGGGAGCCAATCTGCGTTACGGGAAATATTCTTCGAAAATGCCGGCGCTGTTGGCCGGGGAGCTGCCTAATGTCTTTTCTGCTAAATTTGGTGGCGGGGCTTTGATGGACTTGGGGATTTATCCTCTCTATCTAACTCATTACTGGTTTGGGAAACCGGACCGGGTCGCCTACCAGGCTCAAAAATGGGATTGGGATGTCGACTTGGCGGGTCAGGCTCAGTTGCTTTACGGTGATTGTCTGGTGACCCTCCAAACGGCTAAGAACTATACGACATATCTTCCAAGTGAGATTTATACCCGTCAGGGAACCTTGATTTTGGATTCGATTGAAGCTATCGGATCCGTTCGTTTTCGGGATTTGTCTGGCCAGGAGCAGGCACTACCAGTGACTGCTGCCAGTCACCAGATGGAAGAAGAGGCAGTCGCGTTTGAGTGGATGATCGAGGCAGAAGATTGGTCTGCCTGGGAGAACTGGGCCCAGCTAGCCCAGGATGTTCATGAGACTATCTGGAACTTGCGCCAGGACGCCACACTTGTATTTGAAGGAGATTAGAATGCTGACGAATTTTCCGAAAGCCTGGCAGGACCGCTGGCAGGCACAAGGTTTTGACCAAGCCACGCCGATTCAAGAGGCCCTCTGGCAACCACTGCAAGCCGGAGCTTCGATTCTGGGGATTAGTCCAACGGGGACTGGTAAGACCCTGGCTTATTTGTTGCCACTGTTATTGAAGTTACGCAAGGGGCAGGGGCAGCAGCTCTTGATTCTGGCTCCCAATAGTGAACTAGCGGGGCAGCTCTATCAGGTGAGCCAGGACTGGGCGGCTGATTTGGGGCTTAAAACCCAACTGTTTTTGGCTGGTTCCAGCCAAAAACGGCAAATTGAACGCCTCAAGAAGGGACCTGAGGTCTTGATCGGGACCCCAGGACGGATTCTGGAATTGGTTAAGTTGAAAAAGATCAAGCTGCTGTCCATTGAGACCATTGTTTTGGATGAATTTGATCAGTTGCTCAGCAGCTCCCAGTTGCCCTTTGTCGAGCGGTTGTTGGGTTATGTTCCAAAGCAACACCAACATGTTTATATGAGTGCAACCCAGGGCATTTCCATGGACCAGTTACAGGCAGGAACACAGCTAATTGCTGTGGCGCAAGATGAGGAAGCCAGTCATCTGCAGCATTTTTATATGCAGGTGGCCCAGCGCGACAAGGTAGCGACCCTCAGAAAGCTTTTGGCCTTAGAAGATTTTCGAGGTCTAGCCTTCTTTAATGCCCTGTCTGATTTGGGAAATGCGGAGGAGAAACTCCAATACCACAACCTATCAGCTTATTCCTTGGCTAGTGATATCAATCTGCAGATGCGCAAGCACATTTTGGATCGTTTTCGAGACGGTGCGATTTCCCTCTTATTGGCAACCGATTTGGTAGCTAGGGGGATTGATATCCAGGGTTTGGATTGTGTGATTCAAGTGGATTTGGCGCGTGATAAGGATAGCTATACCCATAGGGCAGGCCGGACTGGGCGGATGGGCCGTGAGGGAGTTGTGATTACCTTTGTCAGCCATCCTCAGGAATTGAAACAACTGAAAAAATATGCCTCTGTCCGAGAAGTAGTCCTAAAAGACCGTGAACTGTATATTTTGTAGGAGCAAGGCTATGGATCAGAATCGGACAAAAGCCATTTTCAAGCAAATGGCGGCGCACTATGACTCTCCAGAACGCAAACAAGTGGCGGCTGTTATTCACGAGGAATTGGAGCAGCGCTTGGAGCAGTTGGCAGGCAGGGATTTGTTGCTGGATTATGGCTGTGGAACGGGCTTAATGAGCTTGCCCTTTGCAGAGCATTTTTCCAAATTACTGCTGGTCGACATTGCAGAGGAGATGTTGGAACAAGTAAGGGGCAAGTGCCAGGCTCTGGAGCTGTCAAATGTTACTTTAAAAACAGTGCCAGAATTTCAAGTGGTGCAGGAGCAAGCCAATGCGATTTTGGTGGTTCAGACCCTGTTACATGTGGCCCAGGTAGAAGAACTACTGGAGCAGTTGGCTGCTCATTTACTTCCCGATGGCCAAATTTTCTTGATTGATTTTCTTGCACATGCGGACATTGACCATCCTTTAGTTCATCCAGGCTTTAGCCAGGAGGAACTGGTCTCTCTCTGCCAGCAGACTGGTCTTGAGCTGGTGGAATTTTCGCCCTTTTATACTGCAGATGGCCTCTTTATGGGCCAGCGGGCGACTCTTTTTGTGGCTGTTCTACAACATTCAAACTAAGCTGTTTGGGAAGCTTCCCAAACAGCTTTTTTCCGTACGACGGGCATGTCGTATATCTGAGGTGCAAGTCCTCTGTGGGCACCTGCTACCGGTGAACCCAATAGCGACTCCCAAGCCTGACTATCGTGAGGTAGCGGGGAGAGGAAGGGATAGCGAAATCGTGGCTCTACGAACAGAAATGTGATATGAAGGCGTATGTAGTGGATGAGGAGGCTGAAAGCTCTAAAGTCCCAAAAGGTAGTCGTAACCTATATGCGTAGATCACGAGAGTAAACGAGGAAAGATATACGACTTATCCCGTGAGGTCTCATGAGCGTCGTAGACGTAGTAACAACGAATCATGAGAAGTCAGCCGAACCCATAGTAGTAATGAAGTTTCTGTAATGGAAATGGAGCGAAGGGGTGAACAATTAACCGAAGTAATCCTACTTCACTTGTGTCTGTAAAAGAACGGTCTGATAGAACTGGAGACGGTCACGTATTGACTAGGAGAAGGTTCACGAATATAAGATGTCCCTCAGACACCGAAACAAGAAAGGAATACACACATGTCAGAATTGCTAGATAAGATATTATCTCGGAACAATATGCTTGAAGCCTATCATCAGGTAAAAAGAAACAAGGGTTCTGCTGGTATCGACGGAGTTACCATTGAGGAAATGGATAATTTCCTACGGCAACATTGGCGAGAAACCAAGGAACTTATAAAGCAGAGGAAGTACAAACCTCAACCAGTTTTACGAGTTGAAATTCCTAAGCCAAATGGTGGCGTCCGAAATCTTGGGATTCCTACAGTCATGGACAGAATGGTGCAACAAGCGATTGTGCAAACCATCAGTCCAATCTGTGAAAGACACTTTTCAGAGTATAGTTATGGCTTTCGTCCCAATCGCTCTTGTGAGACAGCTATTATTCA
>NZ_JACBXX010000119.1 GCF_013415245.1 Streptococcus danieliae
TCTATCTGTAATTCCGAGTAATTCTGTGGTATTATAAATAAGTTCCATATGATTCTCCTAATGTTGGTTTGGTCACTATTCATTATAGGTCATATGGGGCTTTTTTTGTACCTCAAAAAGCCCTATAATCCCTATTTTGGGTCGTTACCCACTATAGAAATTATAGAGCCCTTCTTTATCGGTTTATTTACACCTCATTAAAATTAAAATCAGAATACTCGAATCATTTCAAAAAATGACTAGGAACACTGACGAAAGTCGAATTAAGGTTCATCAAGGAGGCTTGACAAGATCAGATTTTGCACTTAAAGGAGTATTAACAACCTTAGTAATGACTTTGATTACTGCAGATTTTCAAAATCATCGGAATTTAGGGCTTTTTTGAGAAAATCTGGCGTTCTGTCATATTGAAATTGCGATAGAGTGTGAACATCTATAGGTAGTCGATCGAAAAGCCAGTCTTTGAAGAGGTTGAGAACACCGTATTGATGATAAAGAATCGCCATTTCCTGATCGATAGTGATAGGGCTACTTTGCCATTCAGTGACAGCCTTGCGCAAGTGTTTCATTTGATGTGTTATTGCGTAACCTTCGATGGCATTTTGTGACTGATCCGTGAAGACCTTTCGGTAAAAATGCTTGCGCTGATGGAGAACCATGTTCATTTGCAACAGTTGCGTGGCAGAAAATGTCTGTGTTTGGTTACTGGTGACATTTGCATAGTCCTGTAGGTAAATCCAAGCTATTAAATCGTATTTATCTTTAAAATGGTAGTAAAAAGTTTGGGGTGAGGTACCCACTTTTTTAGCGAGATGCGTGATTCGGATTTTTTCAATAGGTGTACTGATAAGCATGTTCTCAAAAGCATCTGCAAAGGCACGTTTGCTGAATTGGGACATCCCCATAGGTATCTTCTCTCCTTTGTTAATTATTCTATTTTAACAAAGATCTTTATAAAAACTACTTTTTATCAAATGATTTTTGAAAAAATCTAGGGTATAGTGATTTTATCAAATACAATAGAGGTAATTAATATGGTTAAAATTTTTATTACTGGTGCAACTGGTCGTTTAGCTCATTATGCTATTGATTTCTTACATGAATTTGCCCCAGATGCAGAACTTTTTGGTATGGTACGAACGGATCAGCAGGTATCTAGCTTAGAGGAACGTGGTGTGACGGCTCGTAAGGGAGATTATGCAGATAAGGATAGCTTGGTAAGAGCTTTTGAGGGTATGGATCGATTGCTTTTTATCTCTGTCCCCCAGGCCGATTTGCAAGAAAATGTGGTTACGGCGGCAAAAGAGGCGGGTATTTCTTATATTGCTTACACGTCCATTAATGCTATTGATTATGATAAGTTTGGTTTGGAGATTAATCACCGTGCGACTGAAGAACTTATCCGTCAGTCAACCATCGCTCATACTTTCCTGCGTAATAGCTGGTACCTGGAAATTAACCGAGCCAATATTAAGGCTGCGGCTAAGACGGGCAGATTTTACTATACAGGCCAGGGGAAGATTTCTCATGCGACACGTAAGGAATTGGCGGAAGCAGCAGCTCGTGTGATTGCGACAGCTGATTTTCCGGAAGTTGTGGAATTAGGGCGCGATGCCTATACCTTTGCAGATTTAGGACAAGCGGTGCAAGAAGCCTTGGAACGTGAGATTGAAGTGAAGGAAGTGACAGCAGATGAGGTCGCGGTACTGTTGAAAGAAGTTGGCATATCCGAATTTGAACAAGATTTTTCAATTGCCATGATGACTTATGCGGTAGCTGGTGAGAACGGAGAAGACCAGGTAACAGCCACAGACTATGAGAGAGTTACAGGGCATGCATTTGCTCGACTATCTGAAGCAGTGAAAAGTATTCTGGAAGAAGATAAATGAAGAAAATCTTAATTTTAAATGGCTCCACCAGCCGAGGTGGTGGACGGATGGGTGAACTGTAGCCTTTACCAAGGGTTCCAAGTTAGCGATTTATGAGGTTAAGGAAATTTTTACTAAAGACCTAGATGTTAGCGATGAACTCCTATCGGTGGATATGGGCGTTAGTGAGCGGCGCTACAAGCTAGATGATGGAAAGGTCCACTTGCTGATTATTACCATTACCGTGCAGTTAATATTGCAGATGTGCTAGTATTTTCCTCTCCTGCTTACTGGTGGAATATTGCGGGTGGTAATGAATTTTATCATCGCAGCGAGACTTAGGTAAGTCGAAGCTAACGACGTGTAATTTAAAATAGAAAGAGTATCGGTTTATTTTAACGTTGGGCCTTCCACTCGGCATAGAACTGTTCTAAATAGGTTTCCAAGAATTGGTGGCGCTCCTGGGCCAGTTCTTTGGCATAGGTGGTGTTCATACGATCTTTTAGTTTTAGAAGTTTTTCGTAGAAGTGCATGATAGCAGTATCTTGGCCGTTTCGGTATTCTTCTAAGGTTAGCTGGTCTCTGGGTTTCATAGTGGGATCGTGGATGGGTCTGCCAGTATGTCCGGAATAGGCCATGGTCCGGGCAATACCGATGGCACCGAGAGCATCCAGGCGGTCTGCATCTTGGACAACCTGCCCTTCCAGCGTCGATACGGTCTTGGTCTGGTTGCCACCTTTGAAGGACATGTGTTGGATAATGTCCATGATGTGGTCTCGGTCTTGGGGCTCAAGGCCGTTGCTTGTCAGCCAGGTGTGGACCTTTTGGAGGCCGATTGCTTCGGTTTCGTTTAGCTTACCATCAGCAATATCATGAAGTAGGGCTGCCAATTCACAAATAAAGAGATCAGCGCCTTCTTTTTGGCCAATGGCTAGGGACAGGTTAGTCACGCGCTGGATGTGCCACCAATCGTGATCGGAGGCTTCACCATTGAGCTCTTGAAAGACATAGGCTCTGGCTTTTTCTAAGATCGCTTGTTTATGGGTCATGAGTGTCCTTTCTGGTAAGTGTGAGTGGTTTTGCTTCTCAGTATAACATGGTTGGTGGAAAAAAGGAAAGAAGTTGGAGGAGTGGATGTATTACAGGAAAGTCTGGACCTATCAGCCCTTGCAAAAACGACCCTTGGTGGGCTATGCTCCAGATATTCGGTCTGCGGATGCTGGTCAATCTAGTCTTTTGTTCCTCTCCCTGACCTGGCGGGACTTGGAGCCGGAAGAGGGTCGGTTTGCTTTTGCAGACTGGGAAAGGCGTCTGAACTTTTCGCGCTTGCGGCAGGGCGGGCAGCGTTTGGTTTTTCGTTTGGTCTTGGATTACCCGGGTTTTAAGGGGAGTCCGGCCTTACCAGCCTGGCTTTTGCGGCGGATTCCAGCTCGGTCTTATGTAAGTCCTTTTGGTCGGGGTCTGGCTCCTGATTATGCTCATCCAGAGTTAGCAGCGGCCTATCGGCGCTTGGTCTTGGCTTTGGGGCAAGCCTGGGGTCAGGATGGCTTGCTGGCCTATATCGAGTTGGGCGGTCTGGGGCACTGGGGCGAGTGGCATCAGATTGCCAGCTTGGGGCCCTTGCCCCAGGGCGATTTGGCCCAACATTTTTATGTCGATCCGTGGTTTCAAGCTTTCAGGTCTTGCCGGTTCTGCCTGCGGCGGTCTTTTGCCTGGCTGGATCCCCACAGTAGCTATGGTTTTTACCATGATGAGCTGGGAGAGCTGGCTCAGACGCGGATCTGGCTGGATGAGTTGGTTGAGGGGGGTGCATCTTTTGACGGGGCGCAGCTGCGGGGTCTGGGGCAATCTGGTTTAGAGCGAGTTTGTGGGGGTGAGTGGTCGTCCAAGTGTTTGTGGACGCCCTGGAGTTCGGGATTGCGGGCTCAGATGCGGCGTTTGGGTTTGTCGTTTTTGGGGCCGGCTCTGCCCCAGAATGCGGAGACGGCTCGGCTTGTGGAGGAGTGTTTGGGTTATCAGTTGTGGCTGCCGCAGGTCAAGGCGGTGTCGAGTTTGCTGGGGACCTGCTTATGTCTGATCTGGGCGAATAAGGGCTTGGCTACCTTTCCCTTTGACTGGCCGGTTTACTTGGCTTGGGAGACCTGGCAGGGGGAGCGGGGGCGGAGTCGTTTGCGGGTGAAACTGAGTCAGCTGGGGCCGGGGCAAGGGACTTGGTCTTTTGCCTGGCTTCCCCATCCCTTGCTGACTTACAAGTCCTTGAGGTTGAGTGTCGAAGATCCTTTAGCGCAAAAGCCGCTTAGGATTTTTTCCCAAAAGGCTGAAAAGGGGTCTGGGAGCTTGATTCTCTAGGCCTGGGCTATTTCCATGCTAAGGGAAAAATGGTAAAATAGGGAACACAAGAACAAGGGGGAGCAGGATGTCAAAAGAAGAGAATTTAACAGGGGCCCAGGTTGTTGCCCTGACAAGAGAGTATTTATCGCCTGAGGATGTGGCCTTTGTCCAAAAAGCTTTGATTTATGCGGTTGATCGCCATAGTGGGCAATTCCGAAAGTCGGGTGAGCCTTATATCATTCATCCGATTCAGGTTGCGGGCATTCTGGCTAAGTTGAAGCTGGATGCTGTAACGGTGGCTTGTGGCTTCCTGCATGATGTGGTCGAGGACACGGTGGTGTCCTTGGAGAATTTGGAGCGGGAATTTTCCAAAGAAGTTAGCCTGATTGTGGATGGTGTGACCAAGTTGGGCAAGGTGACCTACAAGTCCCATGAGGAGCAATTGGCTGAGAACCATCGGAAGATGCTCATGGCCATGTCTCAGGACATGCGGGTAATCTTGGTGAAGTTGGCGGACCGCTTGCACAATATGCGGACCTTGAAGCACCTTCGCAAGGACAAGCAGGAGCGGATTGCTCGAGAAACAATGGATATTTATGCTCCGCTGGCTCACCGTTTAGGGATTTCCAGCGTCAAGTGGGAGCTAGAGGATTTATCCTTCCGTTATTTGAATGAGGTTGAATTTTATAAAATTACCCATTTGATGAAAGAAAAACGGCGGGAACGTGAGGCGCTCGTGGATGAAGTCGTTGCTAAAATTACTAAGTACGCAGCCGAGCGGAATCTTGATGGGCAAATTTATGGGCGTCCCAAGCATATCTATTCCATCTACCGCAAGATGCAGGACAAGAAAAAGCGCTTTGAGGAAATCTATGACCTGATTGCCATTCGCTGTATCTTGGAGACCCCAAGTGAAGTTTATGCCATGTTGGGGTATGTCCATGAATTGTGGCGGCCGATGCCTGGACGTTTCAAGGACTATATTGCTAATCCTAAGGCCAATGGCTACCAGTCGATCCATACAACCGTTTATGGTCCCAAAGGACCAATTGAGTTCCAAATCCGGACCCAGGAAATGCATGAAGTAGCTGAGTACGGGGTTGCGGCTCACTGGGCCTACAAAAAAGGAATCAAGGGCAAGGTCGACAGCAAGGAATCGACTATCGGTATGAACTGGATTTCCGAAATGATGGACCTGCAAGAGCAGGCTGGAAATGCCCAGGAATTTGTCGATACAGTCAAGCAGGATTTTCTGGCAGAAGAGATTTATGTCTTTACCCCAGATGGAGCGGTCCGTGCCCTACCGAAAGAATCGGTGCCGATTGACTTTGCTTATGAAATTCATACCAAGGTCGGGGAAAAAGCGACTGGTGCTAAGGTCAATGGCCGGATGGTCCCACTGACCACCAAGCTGAAAACAGGCGATCAGGTAGAGATTATCACCAGTGCCAATTCCTTTGGCCCAAGTCGGGACTGGATTAACATTGTTAAAACCAGCAAGGCCCGGAACCGCATTCGTCAGTTTTTCAAAAACCAAGACAAGGCTCTATCGATTGATAAGGGGCGGGAGCTTTTGGTGGAGCAATTCCAGCAACATGACATGCAGGCCAACCAGTTCCTCGATAAGAAGCACCTTGACGCTTACTTGGAAAAATTCAGCTACAAGTCTGAGGAAGCCCTGTATGCGGCTATTGGTTTTGGTGAGGTGAGCGCCATTTCGGTCTTTAACCGGTTGACGGAAAAAGAACGCCGGGAGTTGGAGCGGGAGAAGGCGCGTGCCCAAGCAGAAGAGCTCCTGCATGGTGGTGAGATTAAGAGTGAGAAAACCAGCAACACTAAATCTCGCCAAGAAGAAGGGGTTGTTGTAAAAGGTGCCCCAGGCTTATTGATCCGCATGGCCAAGTGTTGTAATCCTGTCCCAGGAGATGCCATTGTAGGTTATATTACCAAGGGCCGGGGAGTTGCCGTCCATCGTGAGGACTGTATGAACCTGCGGTCGCAAGAAAATTATGAGCAAAGACTGCTGGATGTCGAGTGGGAAGGTACCGGCTCTGGCCATAAGGAATACACAGCCAATATTGATATTTACGGCTTGAATCGGACCAGCCTTCTCAATGATGTCTTGCAGGTACTTTCAAATTCAACCAAGAATATTTTCATGTTTAATGCCCAACCTTCCAAGGATATGAAGTTTGCGACCATTCACGTTTCTTTTGGAATTTCTAGTTTAGCCAACCTAACAACGGTGGTCGATCGGATTAAGAATATTCCAGATGTTTATTCTGTGAAAAGAACAAATGGGTAGGGGCTGTTATGCGAGTTGTTTTACAGCGGGTAAAGGAAGCTTCTGTTTCTATTGACGGAGAAGTACATGGGGCCATTGGCTTCGGTTTCCTCTTGTTGGTTGGAATTGGTCCTGAGGATACAGCGGAGGATCTGGCCTATCTGTGCCGCAAGATTGTCAATATGCGGATTTTTTCCGATGACCAAGGGAAAATGAACCGTTCCATTCAGGATGTTGGCGGATCGATTTTGTCCATTTCCCAATTTACTCTTTTTGCCCAAACCAAAAAAGGCAATCGTCCGGCTTTCACAGGGGCAGCCCAGCCGGATTTGGCCAAGTCGCTTTATGATGATTTTAATCAGTTATTAGGGGAGTTTGTGTCCCTGGAAACCGGTGTGTTCGGGGCGGATATGCAGGTGGCCCTGGTCAATGATGGGCCGGTGACGATTTTATTGGATAGTAAGAATCCCTAGGAGGTGCAGATGAAAGACATGACAATGGCGGAATTGGCAGCCTTGCAGAATCAGCAGGAGGTGGCAATCCTGGATGTTCGAGACCAGGAGGACTTCCTTGCCCGCCATTTTGCAGGCTCCCTTAACATTCCTGAGCCAGACCTAGAAGCGCAGCTGGACCAATTGGACCGGAACCAGGTCTATCATGTGGTCTGCACCAAGGGAATCCGAGCGGCACGGGCTAGTCAGCTTCTAGAGGAGCAGGGCTATGAGGTGGTTCGGATTGTGGACGGCTGGGCCGCTTACTAGAATACAAAAGCTGCTTCAAGTGTGATGCTTGAAGCAGCTTTTTAGTACAGTTTTATTGGCTCTTTGTCAACTGTAGTGGGTAGAATTTTACAATCTATAAATAGTGAGTACAATATAGCCTAAAAATGGCTTCCTTTCAATTCATATGGGATGCATTCCCTGTGGTGGGGGACGGCAGCGACCTCTGACGAGTTCCATGCCTTATTCGGGAACCGAAGTTTCCCGAATCCCCCCGATTCCAAGCTCGGTGGCTTGGAATCTTTTCAGTACGACGGGCATGTCGTATATCTGAGGTGCAAGTCCTCTGTGGGCACCTGCTACCGGTGAACCCAATAGCGACTCCCAAGCCTGACTATCGTGAGGTAGCGGGGAGAGGAAGGGATAGCGAAATCGTGGCTCTACGAACAGAAATGTGATATGAAGGCGTATGTAGTGGATGAGGAGGCTGAAAACTCTAAAGTCCCAAAAGGTAGTCGTAACCTATATGCGTAGATCACGAGAGTAAACGAGGAAAGATATACGACTTATCCCGTGAGGTCTCATGAGCGTCGTAGACGTAGTAACAACGAATCATGAGAAGTCAGCCGAACCCATAGTAGTGATGAAGTTTCTGTAATGGAAATGGAGCGAAGGGGCGAACAATTAACCGAAGTAATCCTACTTCACTTGTGTCTGTAAAAGAACGGTCTGATAGAACTGGAGACGGTCACGTATTGACTAGGAGAAGGTTCACGAATCTAAGATGTCCCTCAGACACCGAAACAAGAAAGGAATACGCACATGTCAGAATTGCTAGATAAGATATTATCTCGGAACAATATGCTTGAAGCCTATCATCAGGTAAAAAGAAACAAGGGTTCTGCTGGTATCGACGGAGTTACCATTGAGGAAATGGATAATTTCCTACGGCAACATTGGCGAGAAACCAAGGAACTTATAAAGCAGAGGAAGTACAAAACTCAACCAGTTTTACGAGTTGAAATTCCTAAGCCAAATGGTGGCGTCCGAAATCTTGGAATCCCTACAGTCATGGACAGAATGGTACAACAAGCGATTGTTCAAACCATCAGTCCAATCTGTGAAAGACACTTCTCAGAGTATAGTTATGGCTTTCGTCCCAATCGCTCTTGTGAGACAGCTATTATTCA
>NZ_JACBXX010000127.1 GCF_013415245.1 Streptococcus danieliae
TGATTTCAATAGAAATCACGACTTTTTGTGGGATTTATTTTTGGAGTAGTTGAAAAACCTTTCATGAGCCAGTCTACTTGTTCAGATGTCAAAGTGAGAATTTTCTTTTCTCCATCAGGCCAAGTTAACTTACCATTTTCAAACCGTTTATAGAGAAGCCAGAATCCTTGACCATCCCAATAAAGAGCTTTAAAGCGATCTTTTTGGCTTCCACAAAAGAGGAAGACTTGGCCTGAAAATGGATCTAGTTGGAATTGAGTTTTAATCAGGTAAGCAAGTGAGTCAATTCCTTGTCTCATATCTGTTTTCCCACAGACTAGATGAACAAGGCCTAGGTCTAGTAAATTGATTGGCATCTGTTTCCTCCGATTTTTTATCTTTTTATTAGTATATCGGATAATAGGGATTCAAGATAGATACCTCGTTATTGGACGCTTACAGTAAGCTATCAGCCTATGGCATTAAATATGTCACTCTATAAAAAATAAAAATCATGTCACACCTGAAACTGTTGACATGATTTTTATTTTTCTTTGACTCTTATATAGAAACTTACAAAAAAGCTAAAAAGAGGCTAGAACAAAAATCCAGCCTCAGAATACCAAATATTGTTTGCCAGGCAAACTCCAATCGTCCGCTATCAAAAAAGTCAGGAGTTGACTCACTGAGTATCCACTACCAACATGGCCTTAATTGATTTTCGTTGGTCCATGTCTTGGTAGGCTTGGTCAATTTCTTCCAAGAGATAGGAACTTGTAAAAACCTTGCCGGGATTGATGTCGCCATCCAAAACGGCTTTTAGGAGAACTTGTTTGTCATAGGTCGTTACAGATGCTGCTCCGCCTCCAATGATGATGTTTTGGGCAAAGGTTGAACCTAGGGCGTGGTTTTCATAATGAGGGACACCGACAAAACCGATGCGGCCACCGTTGTGGAGGACTCCGAGGGCTTGGTCAATGGAGGCTTCGGTTCCGACACATTCCAGAGCGGCATCGGCACCACCACAGAGAAGTTCCCGTACCTTGGCAATGCCTGCCTCTCCCCGTTCGGCGACAACGGCGGTTGCGCCAAATTCGCGGGCCAGGGCCTGGCGGTCCGCATGGCGGCTCATCATAACAATCTGGCTGGCTCCCCGCATCTTGGCTGCAATGACAGCACACTGGCCAACGGCACCGTCGCCAATCACTACTACCTTGTCACCAGGTTTGACATCCGCCACACGCGCTGCATGATAACCTGTAGGCATGACATCAGCCAGGCTTAAAAGCGACTTCAGCATACCTTCAGAGTAGTCCGACGGCTGGCCAGGGATTTTGATCAGGGCCCAGTTGGCAAAGTGGAAACGGATATACTCGGCTTGGACGCCGCCCGACCAGTTGTTACCGATATGCCTGTCACAGGTCCCGTCAAAGCCTGCTCGGCAGGCGTCACATTCGCCACAGCCATGGGTGAAGGGGGCAATGACAAAGTCACCGGGTTGCACGGTCGTGATCGCAGCACCGACCTCTTCGACAATCCCAATCGCCTCATGACCAGAATTGCGAGTGCCAGACTCCATCTGGTCGTCCCGATAGCGCCAGAGGTCAGAACCACAAACACAGGTTCTGACAATCCGAATGATGGTGTCTTGAGGATCTTCAATCTGGGGACGGTCAATCTCGACTAGTCCAACTTGACCGGGTTTTAAATAAACAGCTGATTTCCTCTGTTCTCTCCTCGCTTCTATTCATAACTTGCAATCAGGGCTTGGATCAGTTCCACATGGGCTAGATAGTCGGCGATGCTGACATTTTCGTCTCCTGCATGGTCACGGCTGGTCGCATTGCCCATGCCGAAGCCAGCAATCGGAACTTCCAGGGCCTCAAAAACAGTATGCATGGGCCCCGTGCCAGGTGAGGTTGGTAAGACAGACACACCTTCCGGAGTCAGAGCTTCTGCTAGTTCAATGACGCGGAGGATCGGCGGAGCCGACATATCACTGCGATAGCTTTTTTCACCCAGGGTAAAGTCAACTTGAACTCGATCAAAACCATGTTTGCGCAAGTGCTGCCGGATTTTCTCCAACACATCCTGTGGATCAAGACCAGGAACCAGGCGAACTTCCATTTTAGCTTGGGCTTGAGCAGGGATAATGGTTTTAACTCCCTGTCCTAGATAGCCTGTGGACAGACCTTCAATGGTGATTGACGGCTCAAAATAGAGCCGCTTGAGAAATTCACGGCGGTCCTGAACCAGGGTTGGGAGGGTCAAGCCGTAAATCTCTGTCACCGCTTCGGGATTGGCCAGGGCATAGGCTTCAACCAGGGCCATTTCCCGTTCGTTGGGTTCCCGTACCTGGTCATAAATACCCTCAACCAGGATGCGTCCATCGGCTGCACGCATGGACTGGAGGGCAGAAACCAGGTACCAGGCCGCTGAGTCAATCACGCCACCATAGGAAGAATGGATATCCAAGGCTGCTGATTCAACTGAGAGGTCAAAGGTCACAATGCCCTTGTTACCACCCGCTATCTCCAACTGGTGCAGCTGGTTCCGATGCCCTTGCTCCCAGACTAGCAAATCTGCTCCGCTCAAGTCCTCTTTGTATTTTTGCAAATAAAGGTCCAAATCAACCGAAGCGGACTCCTCGGCACCTTCGGCAATAAAAATCACATGGACCGGTAGGGAGCCACCCGACTGGGCCTGGTACTTCTTGAGGGCCGAGAGGCGGGCTGTGATGTGGCCCTTGTCGTCGTCAACTCCGCGCCCATAGATAAAGCCGTCGCGAACGCTGACTTCAAAAGGCTGGCCAGTCCAGGTCTGATCTCCGTCGGCTGGAACCGTGTCATAATGGTTGTAAAAAATGATCGTTTTAGCGTCTGGGCGATTGGACAAGAATTTGGCCATCACAAAGGGAGCGGCATAGGAGTTGTCCAAGACCACCTCATCTGCACCTGCTTCATGAAAATAATCGCGCAAGAGGCTGGCCACTTCCAAAAGGCCAACCTGCTGGGCAAAGATGGATTTCTTGGACACCAGGACCTTCAGCTTCTCAAAATATTCCTGAATAATAGCATCTTCTTCGAATTGTTGCAGACGTTCCGTGCTCATATCGTTCCTCTCACTTTCCAGATTTCATACTCTTTGAAAATCAAAACTATTCGTTGTCAACTCGCCTTGCCGTACGTCTAGTACTGTCTGCAGCTCGTTTCCTAGACTATTTTCGATTTTCTTTGAGTATCAATACTTCCATCCTACCATACCAACCACACTTTGACCAATTACCATCCTTGAAGAGGCTGATTATATTTTCTTATCAGCAAAGCCAAGCACTTCCACCTGCCCCTCCAGTAAGACCTGACCATTTAAGAGCAACCGGAGCGAGTGCGGACCATCCCAGTGCTTGCGCGTGGGCTTGTCGATCCAATCATAGGACCAGGTTCCGCGCAAGGACGCAGCCTCCCGATCCCTGAGCATAAAGGATTTCCGGCTCACCCGCCCCGTCGGCTTCCTGAACTCCACCTGCAACTCCAAGCGCAAGGGGCCCGCTTGACCCACCTCGACCTCATAATCCAGCAGCAGCCGCTCGCCTTTACTGATTTTTTTGGGAAAATTCCAAGCAACCTGCACCAGATCTTCCCGACTCCTGTAACCAAAAAGGGCCAGTGCCCGGGGATGCCCGGCCTTAAGTAAGGTCCTGGCAGCCCGCTTAACAATCCAATCCGTATCCGGAGAAGGCCCCTGCCAGGCTTCCAACAAATCTAAGACCTCTTCCGGATTCGTCCGCGTCCAATCATTCAAGTGATTGGCCACAGACTTACGGACATAGAGGGACGGATCCGCTTTTAAATTTTCCAAAAGTCCCCAAATCTCCAGACGATACTGATCTAAGTCAGGAATTTTTTGACCCCAAGGTAGGTTGGGCCGCAAGCCCTCACTGGCCAAGCGCCGCTGGTGTTCATTCTCCGATAGCGCCCACCGCTGCAGCTGCTCAAACGTCCGCTCAAAATCCCGCTGCAAAAAAGGACGAATCGCAAACTCCGCCGTCGACGACTCCGTCAAAACCGCCAAGGCCTTCATTGAAGCCGCAAAATGCTCCAAACCAAACAGAGCCACCACATCCGGTAAAAACAGATAACGAAAGCCCTGCACCCGCGCTCCAACCACTTCCAAAAAAGCAGCTACCTGCTCAAACGGACGATCCAAACAGACAACCAAAACACGCGCCAAGCGCTCATGCCGCTGCCGCAAACTAAGCGCCTCCCAGTCCCCTTGAGTCACTTCAGCCAAAAATCGCTGGACTGGAAAATCCACCTCCACCGCCGCAAAAGCCAAGGCAAACTCCGCCAAGACCTCCTCTGTATACATATCTTTCAAATCTGCCATAAAACCTCCAAAAAAGCAGTCAGCTGACGCTGACTGCAGTAATACTATTCTTATCCGTTAAAGGAAATGTGAACGTGGTCGTAGTGGTTGGCTGTTACACTACCACGGTCTGGCATCATGTTCCAAGTATTAGCAGGTCCGTAAATGTTATTGACCGGTGCGTAGAAACGTTGTTGCCAGATGATGTAAGAAATGTTTGCGGAATCGATATTGTCTACAGCGTACTGAGCCACTTGATTTCCAAGAGCTGCATCATTGTAAACCATAGCATCAACCGCAAGTCCACGTCCGTGGTCTTGGTCACCTGCACGGAATTTCGAATAATCGGTAATTCCAAACTGGTTGGCAATGTCTTGCATGAAGTTGGCTGCTACTGGCTGAAGTCCAGAGGTATCAACTGGTGTTGCCGCAGGTGCTGGTTGTGCTGGCGCTGGAGTTTCAACCGCAGCTGGCTCAGCTGGTTGTTCTACTGGCGCTACAGGCTCTTCCGCATGATCATGATCATGATTGTGTTCCTCATCGGCTAGCAATGTTTCAGTAGCTTCTGCTTCAGGCGCTGTAACCTCTGGTGCCGGCGTTGCGACTTCAGGTTCTACAGCTTCTGGTGCTGGTGCTGGAGCAGGTGCTGGTGTTGCCTCTGCTGCAACTTCTTGAGCTGGAGTTTCAACTGCAGCTGGTGCTGCTGGTTGTTCTACTGGTGCTGCTTCAGCAACTTCTGGTTGAGCCACTGGTGCCTCAACAGCTGGTGCTTGAGCCGCAGGTGCCGCTACTTCCGCTTGCTCAGCAGCTGGAGCAAGTTCTTGGGCTTGGCTCACTGCTGGGTTCACTGCAGGCGGTTGTGTTGCCATGTAAGTTGGACCTTTATCCTCTTCCACAATCGTCGCACTAGTTTGTGACAAAGGAATGATTTGATCTTGCGTGTAGATTTCTTGGCGAGTCAAATCAACGCTGGCCACATGAGAAGCAGGTCCTTCCAATTGTGGGTTAATCACTTCAAACGTTAATGGTTGGTTGTTGGCACCTACTGTTACACGAAGCAACATTCCTGGTTGGATAACATTGACATTTTCAATTTGGTTCAAACGTGCCAAAACAGCCATATCCACACCCATCGCTTCTGCAATCCGTCCAAGGGTATCACCATATTGAACGGTATAAGTCAAGGTGTCATTTTCACGAACAAGATTATCACGGATTTGGTCAACCGTACGAGCTACCCAACTTCCATCTTGATCCGTCGCTTGAGCATCATTATTTCCAGCAAAGACTGAAAGCAACAAGCTGGATGCAAGAATAATTTTTTTATTTAATTTCATAATTGTTTCGATCTCTTTCTTAACGTGATGAGTCTATCCTATCATAATTTTTGGCGAAAAAAAGACCTTAGAAGTCATCTTAAAAAAACTGTGTCACTTCTGTAACTTTTTGTAATACATGATACATTTCCACAACCTCTTTCAGCTTTCTTTAACCTTTTCTTCAGCTTGCTTTAAGTCTGGCTGGTTATGCTATTTTCAGAAAATATGAAAGGGGCTTACAATGCCTACCAAGATTATCCAAAAACAATTTAAACGAATTGAAACCAAATACATCCTCGAAAAAACGGTGTTGAAACAGGTTCTGCAAGACCTGGAGGCCTATATGGAAGCAGACGCCTACGCCACCTCAACCATTACCAACATCTACTTTGACACCGAACAGTTCGACCTGATTCAAGACTCGATTGCGAAAAAGCATGCGCGTGAAAAGGTCCGCATGCGCCTCTACGACCCCCAGCCTCAAGCTAGCAGCAAGGCCTTCTTAGAAGTTAAAAAGAAGATTGACGGCATCGGCTATAAAAACCGTCTCACCTCCACTGCCAACGCCATTACCAGCTATGTCACCACCGGCCTTTCTATCATCGATGGCCTGGACCAGTCCCTCATTGACGACCAAATCCAAAAGGATTTAACCCAGCTGCGCCAACGCCACCAACAACTCCAACCAAAAATGTACATCTATTATGACCGCCTCTCCTTCCGTGGCAAACAGGATGCCGACATCCGCATCACCATCGACCAAAACCTCCTCTACCGCGACTGGGACATCTCCCTGTCAGCCGGTAAATCTGGCAACGATCTACTCGATCCTAGCAAGGTCATTATGGAAGTCAAGGTTCCTGGTCAATGTCCATCCTGGTTACTCCAAGTCTTCAATAAATATGGTATCAGTCAGACCTCCTTTTCTAAATACGGAACTGCCTACCGCCTAGCTAGCCAAGAAAATAGAAAGGAGCTTAGCCTTGCAAGAAACACTCTTTAACAGCGTCTTCAACTCCAGCACTGGAACCCCTACTGTCGACTTCCTCAGCCTCTCAACCAGCCTCCTGGTCAGCCTCCTACTCGGGTTGATCTTGGCTGCAGCCTACAAATACCGGACCTTTTACACCAAGGAATTTGTCATGACCCTGACCCTCTTACCGACCCTAATCGCTATGATTATCTTTATGGTCAATGGCAACCTTGGAGCCGGAGTCGCCGTTGCCGGCACCTTTAGCCTCATCCGCTTCCGCTCCGCCGCAGCCAGCTCCAAAGAACTCCTCCTCATCTTCACCGCCACCGCTATCGGTCTAGCCACAGGCATGGGCTACCTCCTACTGGCGAGCTGTTTCACCTTGTTTATCTGCCTGCTCCTCTTGGCCTTGGAAAACAGCAGCTTCACCAAGGTCAGCCGCAGTAAACGTCACCTGCAGATTACCCTGCCCCGTGACTATGATTACGAAGACCTTTTTGCCAAAAACTTCCCCAAACATCACACCGATAGCCATCTACTTTCCCTCAAATCCCAAAAGAAAGGCCAGCAATTGATCTTAGAATACGAGGTTGAATTTGATGCTAGCATCCGCGACAAGGCCATCATGGACATCCTCTCCAGCCTTGACCCCGACGTCGAAGTCACCCTCACCAAAACCGCTCAAAAACGCAAAACACTATAAAAAGCTTGGGGAGCCCAAGCTTTTTTAGTTGAATTTAGATAAGCCGTAGGAACCGACAACGCGACCGTCTTCATTCCGTTTTTTATTGCCAATCATATAAATATCACCATTATAGCCAAATTCTGCCAGTTGCTCGGCCACAATCCGACTGACCACGATGCCATCACAGGATTCCTTGATTTTTTTTCAGCAAACTCAAGGGAACATTGAGATGGTATTCCATTTTTATAATCTCGACACCATTGTATTCGCCAATGGTACTGCGATGTGTGCCACATCTCAGCGGAGAGAAATTCTCACTTTCTTCAAGGGTATAAACATATTCGTCTAAGCTACCATTCCATAAGTGAATCGGATGGCCCGTCAGATTTTCCAACCGCATTCTAGCCACCTCCTTCTTTCTATTTGTATTTTTAGCTTGAAAAAAAGTAGTTCTATCTATAAATTAACTATATCAAAATAAGAGCAGAATTCCAAGGATTTAGTCGCTTATTCGATGAAAATTGTTAATCGGTCAACTTTTGTTTCTGACAAAAGAGGGGAGTGGGACAGAACTAACTTTGAAAAAATTTAGTTTATTCGCTTTCTTAATTCTGGGCTCGGGTTGAAAAGGTTCCCCGAACCTACCTCGCTTTCTTAATTCTGGGCTCGGGTTGAAAAGGTTCCCCGAACCTACCTCGCTTTCTTAATTCTGGGCTCGAGTTGAAAAGGTTCCTCGAACCTACCTCGCTTTCTCAATTCTTGGCTCGGGTTGAGCTTGGGACAAAAAGTCCCGTAAAGTATAAAAAGGAGAGATT
>NZ_JACBXX010000062.1 GCF_013415245.1 Streptococcus danieliae
AAAGCTTTTCCTGAGGCTCAGATTGTGATTGACCGTTTTCACATTGTCCAACATTTGACCAATGCTTTCAAAACGGTTCGGATTCAAGAAATGAATAAACTGAACCGCTATTCTGGTGAAGAAGCTAAAAAATACCGTCGTATCAAGCGTTTGTGGAGACTTCTGCAAAAAGACTATGGTTGTTTATCATCTGAAGCTAAGTATAATCCCCTGTTTAATCGTTATGTATCAGCACAAGATATAGCTTTAGAACTGGCCAATTATAGCCCTGTGTTGATGGAAACTTGGAACCTTTATCAACTGCTACTTGGATATTTTAAGGAAAGAAATGCGGACTACTTTTTTGACTTGATTCGAGAGAGCCAAAATTCAGAGCTCCTCCCTCAAAGCTTTCGTGATAAGCTAGCTTTTCTTTTAAAGAAGGAAGAATCTATCCGTCTAGCCCTTTCTGTGCCTTACAATAATGGCCTCGTTGAAGGAACTAATAATAAAATTAAGCTTCTGAAGCGCTCTGCTTTCGGCTATCGGAAACATGAGCATTTATTTGCCAGAGTTTACTGGATGCAATCTCCTGCTGTCCACTCTATCTAAAAATCCTCCCCTCTAAGGAGGGGAGGGCGTGTATCATAGGCTTCTGAAGAATTAGAAGAAATGCGCAACCTAGTGGTGAAAAGATTCCAAGCCATCAGGCTTGGAATCTTCACACCACTGGGTCTTGCATCTCTTTAACTTCTAGAAGCCAAGGTCATATGCACAGTTCCACTGTGAAAATTTAAAATACTGACAGCTAGTCCCACCCTCGCAAGGCTGATTAGGCTCTCTTCTGAGCTTGAAAAGCGAACGAAGAGGCCAATCAGCTACTGCGTCAAAGGCATTTTGTTAGCCAAAGTCAATGAAGCTAGACTTTTGTCCCAGCCTCGGCTTTTTAGATAGAGTGAATAGCGGTAGTCTGCATCCAGTAAGTTCTGGCAAATAGATGCTCGTGCTTCCGATAACCAAATGCAGAGTGTTTCAGAAGCTTAATCTTATTATTAGTCCCCTCAACGAAACCATTATTATAAGGTAGGGATAAGGCCAAGTGTATACTCTCTTCCTTCTTCAAGAGGAAAGCTAGCTTATCACGGAAACTTTGGTATAAAATGTCTGAATTCTGACTCTCTCGAATCAAGTCAAAAAATAGTCCGCATTTCGATCCTTGAAATATCCAAGTAATGGCTGATAAAAGTCATAAGTTTCTTTCAAAACAGGGTTATAATCGATCAGCTTCAAAGCTATGTCTTGAGCGGATAAATAGCGCTTAAAGAGATGATGATACTTAACTTCTTCACCTGAATGGCGATTCAAGTGATTCATTTCTTGAATTCGAACGTTTTTAAAGGTATTGGTTAGCTGCTGTATAATATGTAAACGATCAATAAAAATTCTAGCTTTTGGAAAAGTTTTTTTGACCATGGAATCATAGGCTGCATTCATATTCATTATAACAAACTATTACATCGTTCTTCATAGGAATAACCATTGAAAAATTCGAGTAGTTTATGGGTTCGACGATCATCTAGAGTTGTATGAATCTACCTACTGTCCCAATCCATGGCAATAAAAGCCATAGCTCCCTCACAATCTCGAGTAGCTTTAGATTCATCGATAGCTAATACTCGAGGGAGAGGTCTTGGTGCCAGGTTGTTTACATACTCTATTAATTCTAATGGCGCTCCATACACAATCTCTGATGTTTTTTCACTTATCAGTTTACTAGGAATTGCTTTTTTTGCATTCTAAATTACAAAAAAAGTTGCATGGAGTGCAAGCTTTCCATGCAACTTATTATAGAACCTTTCCTTATTATTCATTGTATAAGAGAGCTGATTAATCTGTTTATTTTAGTAGTCTCATTAATTAGAAGTTCTTGGTATTCTTTAAAAGGTTTATTACTATGAAACTCAATTAATTCTTCAAAAAATTTATCAGGGGTACTAAAAACTTCTAAAGGAACATCGGAAATTTTATAATGGAAGATATTGTTTCTAAAAGATTGATCGATGTTTAAATGTTTTTCTTTGTTGTCTATAATTTTACTAAATTGTTTGTTTTGAAAATTTGAGAAACATGAATTATATTTTTCATAGACTGTCCTTAGTGCGTTAATACTTACTAAGTAGCATTGGATTAATGATCTGGTGAAGAATTTTTCTTTTGATTTTAGGACATCAGGGATTAGGTAAAGTATAAAGTTATTCTGACATAATATATTAAAAAGAAATAACTGTGTTTCAAGAGGGAGACTTCCTGTTAAGAAGTTTTTTCTTTTTTTATCAAGTAAAAAGAAGTCTTTGAGCACAAAATCACTGGGATCTACATGTTGAATTGGAATAGTTGAAATCGTTTTTAAATTTACAGAATTAATTAAAGTACCTAGGTTTTTGCTATACTCCAAAAGGAGAGTAGAAACTTCGCTTGAAAAATAAGGAACCTCCTTTCTATCGCTCTTAGATAGAATACTTTCTAAATATATATGCTGTTGATTAGTATTGGCATAAGGAATACCTTTGTAATAAAAAACACCTAAATCTTCCTGACCACAGATACGGACAATTAATTTTTGAAGTAAGTTATATTTTTTCATCATCTGTGAGTAAAATACTTTTTCTATCTCAAGTATGGATTTGATAGCTTTATTAAACCTTTTATCTGAATATTGTTTATAGCTAACTCTTACATTCGCAATAATTTTTTTAAGTTTTTGTTTTCCGATATCTGGTAACTCTTCAATATGCTCTTCAGGCAAGAAATGTAGTATACCATCACTCAATGAAGATATAAATGGAAGAGCTCCGATTGAAATTTTAGAATATATGTCATGTTTAAGGTTCACTAGATTCTCAAGTAATTGTCTTACTTCAGTAGTCTCATCTAGCAAAACCGAAAAAGATATTTCATCTAGCGGGGCCATAGTACTCCTTTGAAAATCGATTTTCATTTTTAAAATACAAAAATTTCTAAGAAAATTATTGTAAGATATTGAATATGAATTTACTATTATCATTGTATCATTCTTTATTCAGAACATGAATTGTCAAGTATAACACAGTAATAGATTATTTGGACGACTGTTGATAGTATCGAAATCTCTTTCTAGTTGTCTGTGATTTAAAAGATTGATAGACTTCTCTTTTGGAATGAATTTACAAAGCAATTCATTGAAATTCTTCTTTTATACGAATAATAAAGGTAGTTAGAGTAGATTTTATCTATATAAGTTAATTTTCCTAATTGTACAAAGTATGATATTAGGATATATATAATTATCTCTACTGCAGCATTTTCAAAGTTTCTAAATCTAAAGGGGCTTTGTTTGGGATATGATATGTTAAATCCTATCCAGAAGGGTAAAATCCCCTATCCTGGTATTCTGCTTGATCTATGGTAGTATAAGAATAATCGGTGAGATTTTTAGTGGCCGTTTATTTTGAAGATTGATTAGGGGGGCGTGCCACCCCGGAAGGGAGTTTATATGACCACAGGACAGGAACATCAGCTACAGACTATGGAAGTGGCTTTGGAACGTTTCCAGCCTCGGATTGAGGCACTCCAGGAGGCTGTAGAAGCCTTCCAGGAGCATCATGGGGACTATCAAGCTCTCCGAGACTTTTATGGGAGTGAGGCTTGGCTAGAGCTCCATGAGAACGCTGGTCTCGGTGAAGCTTGTGGGGTGCTCAGTCAAGATCGGCTCTATGATTTGATTACAGATCACGATCACCTACTTGGTGATTTACTGGAGCTGGTTTCAATTATGTATTCTCACCGTTAGTCCTTTTTTTCTTTCCTACTTTCGAATTAAAAGATGAGGGCCCCAAATAAGAAGGAAAGTGAGGAAGAAACGGATGAATACGATTCCCCTAACAGAAGCAGCTGAAATCCAAGGAGGTAGCCAAGCCTGGTGTCCAGGTAAGGTCCTAGTTCCAGGTTTTCCCTACCCCTATCCAAGTGGTCCTCTGGGACCTGTTCCGACTTGCCCTGAAAGTGAACTGATTGACGTGGCTAATCTCCAGCTAATCACGGGTGGTGCCGGTTACGTGAGTGAGGCTGGCAGTGCCATTGGTAAAACCTGGGCCATGATTTACAAAACCGGCCGTGACTTTGGTCGCAGTCTGGTTAATGCTCTAATTCCCTAGGAGGTAGCCATGAAGCAAGAACTCAAACCAAGCGACTTGCAAGCCTTGCAAGGTGGTGTTGTCAATCCTTTTGTGGTTGGCGCAGCCCTCATTACAGTCCCCTTTGTTTTCGGGGCGATAGCCGGAGCTGCAGATGAGTATTCGCGGAAACACGGACACTCGTAAGGTTGGAGGCTGTTAGTGATGGGCAAAGAACATTAGCAATCGACAAGGAGCCCTGCTGAATAGTATCAGTAGGGCTGAGCAAAGCTCGCAGTCACTGAGATTTATCACGACAGGTAGACAAAGGCCCGTTTTGATTTTTAAAGAGTGTGAAAAAGAACCGGTAGCTGGGATGGCTACTGGTTCTTTGTGATTATTAAGCTTCAATGCCACTGAATTTCAGCATTTTCATGAGGAAGCGGGCCATGGCCTGGGGACTTTCTTTTTTGCCTTGGGCAATCCAGAGTTGGTAGACGCCCAGGAAGGCATTGGAGAGGTAGATGGCTGCGTATTTCTTTTCCTTATCTTGGAAGAGCTCGTGGCTGTAGCGACCTTGCCAGCCATTTTCCAAGAGGATATGC
The DNA here is from genome assembly GCF_013415245.1 of Streptococcus danieliae. Taxonomy (GTDB): domain Bacteria; phylum Bacillota; class Bacilli; order Lactobacillales; family Streptococcaceae; genus Streptococcus; species Streptococcus danieliae_A. The sequence continues at coordinate 4,736 of NZ_JACBXX010000062.1, forward strand.
AGGCGTTTCCGAATGAATTGTTGAATTTCTTGGGTGCCATTTTCAGATAGGAGGGTAGCCAGGAGCGGTTCCCGTTTGAGAAATTCAAAAATCTCTGTAATGGTAGCTTCCAGATGTCCATCATGTTTGTCAAAAATATAATCCAGGGTATGGAAAATCCGATCCTGATAATGGTCAATCATATCAAATTTGTCTTTATAGTGGGTGTAAAAGCTGGATCGGCTGATCTCGGCTTCCTGGGTCAGTTTGACCGTTGTAATCTGGTCAAAGGGCTGATCTGAAAGAAGCTTTACCATGGCGTTTTCTAGGCATTTTTTAGTCTTTTGTCTTTTATTACTCTCCATCGATTTTCCTCCTTGCATTTAAAATTTGAAGTGGTATAATCTATTCTATCAAAAATAGACACTGTGTGCAAAAAATGGAGGGTGACAGATGTTTAAAGAGTGGAAAGCCATTTTTAAACGACCTAAATTCATTGTGGTAATGTTGGGAGTCTCCTTGATTCCCTTCCTGTATAATGTTATTTTTTTGAGTTCGATGTGGGATCCCTACGGAAAATTGTCGGACTTACCTGTTGCAGTTGTGAACAAGGACCAGTCAACGGTTTTGAATGGGCAAACCTTAGCCATCGGAGACCAGATGGTTGCCAATATGGAGAAGGGCAAGGCTCTTGATTTTCATGTAGTCAATCAAGCAACAGCTGATCGCGGTTTGGAAAAGGGAGATTACTATATGGTGGTTGAGCTACCAGAGGATCTTTCTCAAAAAGCAGCTTCGATTATGACCAGCGATCCCCAACAAATGAAAATCCAGTACAAAACGTCAAGTGGACATGGATTTGTAGCTGGGAAGATGAGTGATTCAGCCATGAATGTGCTCAAGGAATCGGTTCAAAAAAATATTATCAACAACTACACCTCAACCCTGTTTAGCAGTATGAAAGAGCTACAGACTGGAATGGGGACAGCTAGTGCCGGCAGCAGCCAGTTGGCAGATGGTGGTAAACAGCTTCAGGCTGGTTCAGACCAGCTAACCAATGGTTTACAACGCTTGGCTAGCTCGACCTTGTTGTTCTCAGATGGAGCCAAGCAATTGGAAACAGGTCTTGGGCAGTACACGGCTGGCGTGGGTCAACTGGCTGGTGGTCTTGGCCAGTTGGCGACGGGTGTGAACCAGTATACAGGTGGGGTAGCCCAGCTGTCAGCGGGAGCAGACCAACTGGATGCAGCTTCGGGGCAATTGCAGGCTGGTGTGCAGGCCTTGCAAGAGGCTGCGCGTGGTGGCGATTTGACAGCTCTGGTAGACGGTTCTAATCAAGTAGCTGCGGGAATGGGGCAACTAGCCGCCCAGTTGGCTGGTGTTAGCCTTTCATCCGAACAAGCTGCGTCGATTGATCAAGCCCTTGCCCTTTTGACCAATCTTCAAAGCCAATTAGGACAAGGGCAGGATCCAACGGCTGGAATCAAGGCAGGTTTGAGCCAATTAGAGGCGGATTTATCAGCTCTAATGGCTGGTGCTGGAGCTCCGACTGGGGCCAATGCGGCTGCTTCCGTAGCAGCGACGGCTGCCTTCCAAAAATTGGATCCGGCTGAGCAGGCGGAAATTTTAGCAGCCTTACCGGTAGATTCAGCAGGTTCGACTACGGACATAGGCCAATTGCAGGCACTACTCGGGGGTGTGCAGTCTCTCTCAGCGGCTCTTGATCAAAATGGGGCTAGCTTGGGGCAGGAATTAGCGCCCCTGGTTAACCAAGCCTTGGCAGATTTACAAACGCTCCAAAATGGAATTGGTCAGTTCGGCCAAGTACAGGCTGCCACTCAAGCGCTGGCTCAAGGCTCTGCTGCAGTAGCTTCTGGCTTAGATCAGCTCCAAAATCAACTGCAAACAGGAGCTGCAGACTTGGCAGGCGGTGTCTCTGCTTATACAGCGGGAGTTTCAGAATTGGCTCAGGGAGCTCGGACCTTGAATGAGAACTCCGGTCAACTACAATCCGGGGTTGCCCAGTTGCAATCGGGAGCCAACCAGTTGGATGCCAATTCTGGTGCCTTGCTTGACGGAGCTTCGAAATTAGCCACTGGTGCTAGCCAACTCCAAGACGGTTCCCAAACCCTAGCCCAGGGTGGTGACCAGCTTGGAACTGGAATGACCTCGTTGGTGGATGGTTTGGTCAGCCTCCAAGTAGGTTTGGATAAGGCCAATCAGCAATTGCAAAAAGCCAATGTTGGAGAGGACAATGCCAATACCTTATCTAGTCCGATTGCGCTTGAAAAAACCGAGCAGGACCAAGTTCAGGTGAACGGAGTTGGAATGGCTCCTTACATGGTTTCAGTAGCCCTCTTTGTTGCAGCGATTGCCACCAATACAATTTTCCAAACGCTTCCGTCAGGCAGACAGCCTTCAACTCGTTGGTCTTGGTTGAAGGCGCGTTTGGAAGTGAATGGAATCATTGCCTTGGCAGCAGGTCTCTTGGTTTACGCTGGGATTCATCTGATTGGTCTGACAGCCAATTATGAACTAGCTACGCTTGGGGTGATTCTCTTAGCTAGTATGACCTTTATGGCCTTGGTGACAACACTGGTAACCTTGGACAATAAGGTTGGAGCTTTCCTAGCCCTAATCCTCTTGCTCTTGCAACTGGGAGCTAGTGCTGGAACCTATCCAATTCAACTGTCCAATTCCTTCTTTGAGGCGATTCACCCTTGGTTACCAATGTCTTACTCGGTATCCGCCTTACGGGAAACCATCTCAATGACAGGTCAAATTGGCAGTCAAGTCGCCTTTCTCAGTGTGACCTTGGTGCTTTCCATCCTGGCCGGCTATCTGATTTACCAACCCAAGAAGGGAGTGTGACAGAACTAAATTTGAAAAAATTTAGTTGATTCGCTTTCTTAATTTTAGGCTTACTTTGCCTTCCAATTTCTTGGCTCGGGTTGAAAAGGTTCTCCGAACCTACCTCGCGCCCTTATTTTTAGGCTCGGGTGAGCTTGGGACAAAAAGTCCCGTAAAGTATAAAAAGGAGAGATTCATTCGTTGAAATGAGTCTCTCCTTTTCTTTTTAGGTACTCCTCTTCCCATATTTGAGGAGGTTATTGGCCATAAGAACCAA
>NZ_JACBXX010000033.1 GCF_013415245.1 Streptococcus danieliae
AAAAATAGAGGTTCTAGAGGACTATTTGCCATGGTCTGAAATCATACAGAAGAATTGTCAATAAAAAAGGTTCCCGAGTCAATCAACTCTGGAACCTTTTTCATATACTTGGTTATAGCGCGCTTACAATAGTTCTTTTTGTTCATCTTGTTCACCTCAATCTGTCTAACTTGAAATCCCTTACAATAAAATTATAACATATAGTGGTGAGAAAACTCAAAAAATAAAGGATGCCTTTCAGGATTCCAACAATAAACCCTCACGAGCTTGGGTTCCTCGTGAGGGCTTTGACGTGTTTAGAAATCAATGAATAAACATGGCATCACCAAAACTGAAGAAGCGGTAGCCTTCTTCGATGGCGTGCTGGTAGGCAGCCAGGGTTTGCTCGCGACCAGCGAAGGCGGAGACCAGCATGACCAGGGTTGATTTGGGCAGGTGGAAGTTGGTCGAGAAGGCATCGACGATTTGCCATTGGTAGCCTGGTTTGATAAAGATGTTGGTCCAGCCACTGGCGCCGGCTAGTTTTCCTTGGTGGTTTTGGGCAACGGTTTCGAGTGTCCGGATAGTGGTTGTGCCAACCGCGATGACGCGCTTGCCAGCTTCCTTGACCTGGTTGAGGGCCTGGGCTGTTTGGTCGGAAATGGTGTAGTATTCTGAGTGCATATCGTGGGCATCCAGGTCGTCCACGGATACTGGCCGGAAGGTCCCGAGGCCAACGTGAAGGGTTAGGTAGTGGATTTGTACGCCCTTAGCCTCGATAGCTGCCAGTAATTCCGGTGTAAAATGAAGTCCCGCGGTTGGGGCGGCGGCAGAGCCGTTTTCTTTAGCGTAGACGGTCTGGTAGCGTTCACGATCCTCTAATTTTTCATGAATATAGGGAGGAAGGGGCATCTCACCAAGGCTCTCCAGGATTTCCAAGAAAATGCCTTCATAATGGAATTGGATGATGCGGCCCCCGTGCTCCAATTCCTCAACAACCTCAGCTTGCAGCCGGCCATCGCCAAAGGCAATACGCGCCCCCACCTTGAGTCGCTTGGCGGGTTTGGCGAGAACCTCCCATTGATCGCCTTCGGTGTTTTGTAAAAGCAGGAGTTCCACATGGCCACCGGTTTCGGTTTTTTGCCCGTGGAGACGGGCAGGAAGGACGCGTGTGTTGTTGAGAACCAGGGCGTCACCGGGGTTGAGGTAATCAATCAGCTGGTCAAAATGGCTGTCTGCCATCGCCCCGGTTTCTCGGTCCAAGACCAGTAAGCGCGAAGAAGAGCGATCCTCAAGTGGAACCTGAGCAATCAGCTCTTCGGGTAGGTCAAAATCAAAATCACTAGTTTTCATATCTGTTCCTTATAATTGATGAAATAAAAAGAAATAGTAGAGCAAGAGCAAAAAAGGAGTGCTCACCAAAAGAAAGGCTAGAAAGCTTAAAAGAAAGACCAACCAACCCTTGATTTTGAAGCCCCAAAAGTAGAGTAGCAGGAAGATCAATATCCCAGCTATAAAGAGATAGGCAACAAGTTCTAACATAGCAACCATTATAGCATTCTTTGGGGAAGAAAGAACAGGGAAATTCTTGAGGAAGTAGTTCATAAGAGAGAAAGAGAAAATTTCTGCAAAAATCGGTCTATACCAGTTGACAAAAATTGGTATAGACCATATAATGGAATTAGAAAAGATAAGGAGGACGGTTCGATGATCCAGGTAATTCGTGTGGAGAATCAAGCAGAAGGAGGGCAAAAAGCGCTCGCTATTTTGAAGGAAAAACTAGCGGCGGGTGCCCAAACCTTAGGCTTGGCAACGGGGAGCAGTCCGGTGGGCTTCTATGAAGCTGTTCGGGCCAGTGATGTTGATTTCTCAGAGCTAATCAGTGTGAATTTGGATGAGTATGTGGGTCTTGCAGCCGATAATCCGCAATCGTATCGCTATTTTATGGAAGAACATCTGTTCCAAGCAAAACCCTTTAAAGCCAACTACCTACCTAATGGGGAGGCAGCTGACCTGGATGCGGAACTCAGTCGTTACCAGGAGATTCTGGAAGCACATCCGGTTGATCTGCAAATTCTGGGGATTGGTCGAAATGGTCATATTGGTTTTAACGAACCTGGAACCTCCTTTGATCAGACAACCCAAGTGGTCGATTTAGAAGCGTCTACCATTGAAGCCAATGCCCGGTTCTTTGACAAGATTGAAGATGTTCCGACTAAGGCGATTTCCATGGGGATTAAGAATATCATGGACGCCAAAGCTATTATTCTTTTTGCTTATGGAGCAGACAAGGCAGCAGCTATTGCTGGTGCCGTAGAGGGGCCAGTGACAGAGGAGCTACCAGCCAGCATCCTTCAAAACCATCCAGAAGTTTATATCTTTGCGGATGATGCCGCCCTAGCAGAACTAGAAGGTTAACGAGCTAGCCCTACTGGTTGATAAGGCAATCAGGGGGCTTTTGTTATGCTTAGGATTTTGGGGAGGGCCAGGAAATTTTTAACAGAGGTTTTGTGTCGCTCTAGCTATCATGGTATACTAGTAAGGCAGAAAAAATCGGAAGGAATTAGAAATGTCACGTATTGATGAGATGAAGCGGAGACGGACCTTCGCTATTATTAGTCACCCGGATGCCGGGAAAACGACGATTACGGAGCAGTTGCTTTATTTTGGCGGCGAGATTCGCGAGGCGGGTACCGTTAAGGGGAAGAAGACTGGGAACTTTGCCAAGTCTGACTGGATGGATATTGAGAAACAACGGGGCATCTCCGTTACCTCGTCCGTTTTGCAGTTTGATTACCTAGGCAAGCGGGTGAATATCCTAGATACTCCTGGGCACGAGGATTTCTCGGAGGATACCTATCGGACCTTGATGGCCGTGGATGCGGCAGTGATGGTGGTGGATTCTGCCAAGGGGATCGAGGCCCAGACCAAAAAGCTCTTTGAGGTTGTCAAGCACCGGAATATTCCCGTTTTCACCTTCATCAACAAATTGGACCGCGATGGCCGTGAGCCCTTGGAGTTGCTAGAGGAGTTAGAGGAAGTTCTAGGCATTGCTTCCTACCCTATGAATTGGCCGATTGGGATGGGGAAAAGTTTTGAAGGGCTCTATGACCTTCACCATGGGCGTATTGAATTGTATAAAGGGGACCAACGCTTTATCGAGTTTGGTCAAGCGGAGAGCTACGGGTTAGAGAATAATCCTTTCTACCAGCAGGTGCTAGAAGACGTAGAATTACTTAGTGAGGCTGGGAATCCCTTCTCAGAGGAGGCTATCTTGGCTGGGGACCTGACACCTGTCTTTTTCGGATCAGCCCTTACGAATTTTGGGGTACAAACCTTCTTGGAAACTTTCTTAGAATTTGCCCCAGAACCTCATGGTCATAAAACAACTGAAGGCGAGATGATCCAACCGGATGCACCGGACTTTTCAGGCTTTATCTTTAAAATTCAGGCCAATATGGATCCACGTCATAGGGACCGGATTGCCTTTCTCCGGATTGTGTCCGGTGAATTTGAGCGGGGGATGGCCGTTAATCTGCCTCGGACAGGTAAGGGAGCCAAGCTGTCCAATGTGACCCAATTTATGGCCGAGTCGCGGGAAACGGTTGAAACGGCCGTGGCGGGAGATATTATCGGGATTTATGATACCGGGACCTACCAGGTTGGGGATACCTTGACGGTTGGCAAACATAAGTTTGAATTTGAGCCGCTTCCAACCTTTACGCCGGAAATTTTCATGAAAGTCTCCGCGAAAAATGTGATGAAGCAAAAATCCTTCCATAAGGGTATTGAGCAGTTGGTGCAAGAAGGGGCCATCCAGCTCTACAGCAACTACCAAACAGGTGAATACATGCTGGGAGCAGTTGGACAACTCCAATTTGAAGTTTTCAAACACCGTATGGAAAATGAATACAAGGCGGAAGTGGTCATGTCCCCAATGGGTAAAAAGACTGTCCGCTGGATCAAACCAGAAGACCTGGACGAACGCATGAGCTCCAGCCGGAACATCCTGGCCAAGGACCGCTTCGACCAGCCCGTCTTCCTCTTTGAAAACGACTTTGCCCTCCGCTGGTTTGCAGATAAATACCCAGATGTGGAGCTAGAAGAAAAAATGTAAGGTCAAATCAGTTGAAAAATCACTTTGAGGTTGATGCCTTGGAGTGATTTTTTGCTAGGATTCATCTTGCTTAATGGACAGTTTCCTAATATAATATATGCAGTATAGTTGAGAATTTAGAACGAAAAAGCAGGAACTTGGGAAAGGAGATTGGTGACAGCTAATGGAGATTCGATTAAAAAATGTTCGCAAAAAGTTCGGTTCGTTTGAAGCTTTAAAAGGCATTGATGTAACCTTCGAAGCAGGGAAGTTTTATGGTTTGCTAGGTCCCAATGGTGCTGGGAAAACGACTCTTTTTAACTTGTTGATTCGAAATTTTAAACAAAGTTCTGGAGAAATCCTTTGGGAAGTCGATGGGAAATCACTGTCCAACAAGGAATTTTACCGTCATATAGGGATTGTTTTTCAGAGCAATCGATTGGATGATAATCTAACGGTTGAAGAAAATCTGCAGTCTAGAGGAGCGCTCTATCAGTTATCAAAAAAACAAGTTCAGGCACGCATGGAAGAATTGCAACCCTATCTTGATGTTGTGACGATTCGAAAACGGAAATACGGCAGTTTGTCCGGTGGGCAAAAACGAAAGGTTGATATTGCGCGTGCTCTCTTACCGCAACCGTCCTTGCTTTTGCTGGATGAACCAACCACAGGCTTGGATCCGCAGTCACGTCATGATTTATGGGAAGCTATCAAGCAACTCAATAAGAAGGATAAGATGACGGTGGTCTTAATTACCCATTATCTTGAGGAAATGGCTGGCTGCGATGTTCTCAATGTTTTGATTGCAGGGAATTTGTATTATTCAGGAGATATTAGTCGTTTTATCGAGCAGCATTCGACAACCAATTTGAGCTTGACCTTAAAAGCAGGCAAGTCTATGGACGCTCTGTCGCTTTCTCCATTCGCTGATAAGTGCCAGATTCTTTCGGATCGAGAAATTATGTTTAAAGATCTTACTGTTGAGGATATGATGGACATTATTGCAAGGCACCAAGGAAAATCGATTATTGAGAGTTTTAATGTCGAATATTCGAATTTGGAATCCGCTTATTTGAACTTGTTAAAAGAAAAGGAAGAAGCAGCTCATGTTTGAATTAATTTCCAGAAACTACAAAGTATATACACGGGACAAACTGGCATTTTTGATGTCCTTTCTATCCGTTATCATCCTTATCCTGGTGTATCAAATTTTCTTGGGACAAATCCAGATTGATGCGATCAAGGCTGCCTTAAATCGTGAGTCTGTTTCTACAGATACGATTGAAATGGTGAATCTCTGGCTAATTTCAGGATTGACAACAATTGTTTCCATGACCAGTACCTTGGGGGCATTTGGTGTGATGGTTTCGGATCGTGAGAAAAAGTTGAGTGAAGATTTCAAGGTGAGCCCGATTTCCAATTTTAAAGTGGAGTTGAGCTATGCCATCTTTTCTGTCTTATTTGGGATTAGTATGACCCTCTTCTCCTGTATCTTTGCCATCTCAATCTTTAATGGATTTAGTGCGCTCCAAAACTATTCGATGATGGATTATCTGGCTATTTTGGGAATCATTTCGGGAAGTACCATTTTATCGGCAGCAATGATTCTTCCAGTCTTGACCTTCATTCACAGCAGCTCAGCTTTTACAACCTTGAGTACAATTGTTGGCACCTTTATTGGTTTTATTTCAGGTGTTTACCTATCGATTGGATCTGTTGGGGAAACATTGCAACGAGTGATGACTTGGTTCCCCTTGACTCAAATCAATGCACTTTTAAAGCAAGTTTTGATGAGAGATTCGATTGCTCAAGTATTTGATCAGGCTCCTATTGAAACTGTAACGAGCTATAAAGAATCCTATGGGGTTGTTCTGGTAAATAGTAGCGGTGAGCAACTGTCTCATTCATTGATGTTAACCTATCTAGCGATCATCATTATTGGCTTATTTATTCTCCAATTTATGATAAAAAAATTCAAAAAATAAGAGAAGCTGATTCCTTGCGTGAGAGGGATTTGATTGTGTAAAAAACGAGATAGAATTTTCTTCCAATCTATTCAAGAATCTATAACAAGCAACGGTTTTGAGGTCGTTGCTTTTTGTTTTGTAAAGCTAGTCTTGGTAGAGTATAATTATAATAAAATATTAGAGAAATAGACTTGGAAGCTATTGCTGATATATCATTAGGGAAATGGAGGTGTTGGATATCATGTCTGTGTTGAAAGTTGAGAATCTATCTTATCATTACGAAAGTGGAGAAGGGATTCGAAATATTTCTTTTGAAGTAGAGTATGGTGATTGCTTAGCTCTCATTGGTAAAAGTGGTGCTGGTAAAAGTACACTAATGAATACTATTTTGGGAATCTTACCAAAAGCAGAAGGAGCTGTGTTAGTGGATGATTCTTTAGATATTCGGGATATTTCGTTTTCTCCTCAAAACCAAGCAATTGATTGGTATTTAGATGTTTTTGATAATGTTTATTTGGAAGCTTTATTTGATGGAAGTGAGAATGGGAAGGCAGAAACTCTTGCAGTACTTGAGAAAATTGGTTTAGGAGGAAAGGAAAAGGAGGATCCAACTAATTTATCAGGCGGGCAATTACAACGTGTGCAACTGGCTAGACAGCTTGTGTCAAAGGCTAAGATTCTAATGTTGGATGAACCAACCTCTAGTTTAGATGTCATAACATCTGAAAATATTTTAAATCACTTGAGCAGTCAATGCGAAGACGGAAAAATTTGTATAATCTCTTCCCATGATTTGGATATGCTGGAAAAATATTGCAATAAGGTCCTGTATATTGACAATGGGGAATTGGTGTTTTTTGGTGGAATTGATCGGTTTTTAAAAACTTATAATCATTTAAATGAATATAAAATTGAACATGCTGGTCAGTTGATGGAAAAAGCTAAAAAATCAATAGGTCAAACTTTTAAAGTGAGTGAATGGAATCCATTGATGGTGGAAATTCAAGAAGAACAATCCCTAAACATGTTGTTGAAATTGCTGATTGAACAGGATATTGAAATTCATTCGGTTGAACAGAATAGTCGCAGTTTGAAAGAGATTATTCAGTTGAAGGGATGAGACAGAGGTGGAATATGAAAGAACTGAATTATAAGCAACAGAAAACAAACTTTATAGAATCCGTATTCAAAGTTAGTTACGTTGAATATCGAGCCCTCGTCAATAACAAACAGCTGGTGTACACACAAATATTGGTTCCGATGCTGTATTTTCTATTTTATGCAACTGGCATAGCATCAACTTTTGGGCAGATTATCTATGTCGATAAAGCAGTTCCGTTCTTACAATTTGCTTTTATTGGAATTATTGGTCTTATTGTATATGGTCAGATGTCTCAATCAGTCTATCGGATTATATTGGATAGAAAGTGGGGACTATTAGCCTTCAAATATTTTAAAGGTGTAACTCCTTTAGCTTATATGATTGGAAAAATGTCTTTTCCTTTATTCAATTTCCTGATACAGATGGGGGTACTATATGCCATTTCGATTCTTTTCGGAGATTCCTTTAGTTTCGATCAATTTATTGTGCTTGTTCTATGCTCGATCGTTATGATGATTTTCTGGTTTTCAGTGGGGACGATTATATCCTTAAAGGTAAGTTCTTATAAAACAAGAGATTTAATTTTAAATACCTTGCTATTACCAATCTCTTTTACAGCTCCTATCTTTTTTAGTTTTGATCAGGCTCCCTTATTTATCAAATGGATATCTTTTTTGAA
>NZ_JACBXX010000207.1 GCF_013415245.1 Streptococcus danieliae
CTAATAATCTTATCAAGGTTATTAAGCGGAATGCCTTTGGTTTCAGGAACTTTGACAATTTTAAGAAACGCATTTTCCTAGCCTTGAATACGAAACGAGAAAAGGAACAGGTAGTCCTCTCTCGACTCGCTCTCTGATAGAATCCACCTAGGTCTGAAGAAACGCTTTAAGGCTTCCAAAAATTAAAAGGGATGCGGAACCCCGTGGTGAAAAGATTCCAAGCCACCGAGCTTGGAATCGGGGGGATTCGGGAAACTTCGGTTCCCGAATAAGGCATGGAACTCGTCAGAGGTCGCTGCCGTCCCCCACCACAGGGAATGCATCCCATATGAATTGAAAGGAAGCCATTTTTAGGCTATATTGTACTCACTATTTATAGATTGTAAAATTCTACCCACTACAGTTGACAAAGAGCCCGGATTTCATAAAGGGGTTCACAAATTTCTCCTCGGTGGAGTTGGAAAAAAACTTTTTCAAGAAGCCTATGTTTTCCAGAAAACTTGCTCAGTTGTTGTAGGCTAATAAACCTGCTACCAATTGATTTTTTCGCTACTTTATAAAATACAAGCTCAGGGTTAAGGATAAAAGGCTTGCATATGCGTAAGTCAGAAAACTGTTGTGAAAAGGATTCATTATGTTATGGCTACGGGGATTGGTCCAGGAATCCTTGGAACTTGTCTGGAGGGAGGGGGCAGAACTAAGATGAAAAAGTCGTCCTAGTCTCTGTTCGGCTTACTTCTAGGAGACTGTTTAGGACTTACAGATGGGTAACAGAAATTTTCCTTGGTTGATTTTCCTTTACAATAAGAAGTAATCATACAAATGTAGCAAAGGAGATCCCTATGAAAAAATTATTGTCGGTTTTAGCTGTAGCAGTGCTTGTCCTTGGAGGTTGGCTTCTGTTTGAAACCAACCAGGTTTCTTCACAGAGTGGCTCTAGTTCTTTCCAGCTGTTTGGCTCCGTGGATTTGGAGAACAATCAGGGTGAAGAGGAAGTAGGGGAGGATACCGATAGTTCGGAGGAAGATGATGCCTTTGGGAATTTTATCGAAGAGCATGAGACTCCGCTTTCGAAAAGGATTGTCATCGAGGATAGCTCCGAGAAATAATCTTTTCGCGTGCATACAAAAAGCAACGGTTTTCAGGCCGTTGCTTTTTGTATGTGGTCGTGAGTTTTTAGCCGAGGTAGCGTTGGAGGAACTCACGTGTACGTTCTTCTTTAGGATTGGTAAAGATGTCTTCAGGGCGTCCTTCTTCAGCGATAACACCTTTGTCCATGAAGATGACGCGGCTGGATACATCGCGGGCAAATTCCATTTCGTGGGTGACCACGATCATGGTAAGGCCTTCTTGAGCGAGGTCCTGCATGATTTTGAGAACTTCCCCAACCATCTCCGGGTCTAGAGCTGACGTTGGTTCATCAAAGAGAATGGCGTCAGGATTCATTGAGAGAGCTCGAGCAATGGCAACCCGTTGCTTTTGACCACCGGAGAGTTGTTTTGGTTTTGCTAGCCAGTATTGCTCGCCCATGCCAACCTTGTTGAGGTTTTCTTTGGCAATTTTTTCGGCCTCTGAACGTTCCCGTTTGAGGACGGTTGTTTGCGCGACAATGGCATTTTCCAAGACATTTAGATTCTCAAAGAGGTTAAAGTTTTGGAAAACCATCCCTAATTTTTCCCGGTAAGTGGTGAGGTCGTGCTCGTCTGCAAGCACATTTTTTCCATGGTAGAAAATTTCTCCGGCACTAGGGGTTTCCAGTAAGTTAATGGAGCGAAGGAAGGTGGATTTTCCACTTCCTGAGCTACCGATGATGGAAATAACTTCCCCTTTGTGGACAGTAAGGGAGATATCTTTGAGGACTTCATTTTGTCCGTAAGATTTTTTGAGGTTTTTAATTTCAAGAATGGTTGTTTGTGTCATTTGATCACCCCCGTTTGCATTTGGTTTGCTCCGGTAGTGTAAGTGTCACTATCCATGCGCCGTTCTACATAGCGTAAGATACGGGTTACGGTAAAGGTGAGCACGAAGTAGATAATGGCGATTACGGTAAAGGTTTGGAAATATTGATAGGTTTGAGTGGCAACAGTATTTCCGGCAAAGTAGAGTTCGACAACGGAGATAACATTCAAAACAGAGGTATCTTTGATGTTGACGACAAACTCATTTCCGGTTGCAGGAAGGATATTGCGGATAACCTGTGGCAAGACAATCTTACGCATGGTTTGTCCGTGGTTCATTCCTAGGGCTGTTGCGGCTTCAAACTGACCTTTGTCAACTGCGAAGATACCACCGCGGACGATTTCACTCATGTAGGCACCGGTATTGATGGAAACAATGAAGATGGCTGCGAGGGTCCGGTCGATGTCGATTCCGAAGGCCTGGGCTGTTCCGTAGTAGATAACCATGGATTGTACGATCATCGGGGTACCACGGAAAATTTCAATGTAGGCACTGAGGAACCAGCCAAAGAGTTTTTGGAAAAAGGCAAGTACTTTGGTTTTCGCTTGGGGGGCAGTCCGGTAAACACCAATCAAAAGTCCAATACCAGTTCCGACTACGGTACCGATGATGGAAATGAGAAGGGTCATGCCAGCTCCGCGAAGGAATTGCGAACCGTTGTTTTGGACAATGGTAAGCATTTGTTGGAAGAAGCTAGGTGTTGCTTCTTCTTCGTCCTCACTTGCAAGGGGCTGATTTTGGATCATTTCATCCATCAAAGCCACTTGTTGATCGGCTGAGAGGGTTGCGATGGCTGCGTTGACTTGGCTCATCCGGGCGTCATCTTTGCGCATTCCGACAGCAGTGGTTACTTCCTCGTCGTTGGTTGTAAAACCTTGGTCCAAGTTAACCATCTTCAGGTTAGGGTTTGCATCTTCGGCAGTTAAGGCTTCAGGGCGTTCGGAGATGTAGCCGTCAATGACTCCAGCTTCGAGAGCCTGACGCATTTGTGCGAAATCTCCCATGGCAGTCTCTTTAGAAGCGCCATCGATTTGGTCGATCAAATCGTAGAGGTAAACTCCCTGTTGTGAGGTAAGTTTGGCTCCCTTGAAGTCAGTTAGTGATTTGGCTGCGGCATAATCAGAGTCTTTGCGGACAACGATCACTGGTTGGCTACGGTAGTAGCTGTCAGAGAAGGCAATCTCCTTGCGGCGTTCTTCTGTTGGGCTCATTCCTGCTACGATCAAATCAATCTTTTTCGAAGTTAGGGCAGGGATTAGTCCGTTCCAGGTTGTCTTGACAACCAGGGGTTTTTTACCGAGCTTTTCAGCGATTTTCTTGGCAATTTGTACATCGTAGCCATTGGCGTATTGGTTTGTGCCTTCAATTTGAACGGCACCGTTACTGTCGTCGTCCTGTGTCCAGTTAAATGGAGCATAAGCTGCTTCCATCCCGACTCGTAGGTAATCATCTGCGCTGACTGGTTGAGTCCAGGCAAAGAGCAGAGCGAGACCTGTGAGTAGGCTTACTACTAACTTTTTCATAGGAACCTCCTTCTAGATTTTTTTCATTATACCTTAAAAAAGGCAAAGGAATCAATATATTTTTTAGTGAAAGCGTTTTAAATACCATGTGCATCGGAAAAACCTTTTTCAAATAAGCTTGTCTGGAATTGTGAATATCCTTTTTAGAACTAGAGATTCTGTTGGTCAGAGAGATGTGCTTGTGGTATAATCATGACTGTTAGGAAGGACGAAAACGCATGATACTGATTGAACTGTTAAAAGCGATTTTATTTGGAATTGTTGAGGGAATCACAGAGTGGTTGCCGATTTCCAGTACCGGACACCTGCTCTTGTTGCAGGAGTTTGTGAACTTTAAAGGAGTTTCGGCTGGCTTTATGGACATGTTTAATGTTGTCATCCAGTTGGGAGCAATTTTGGCGGTTGTGGTGATTTATTTTGGCAAGCTTAATCCCTTTAAGCCGGGTAAATCGCAAGAAGAAGTCAAGCAGACTTGGTCTCTTTGGTCTAAGGTGCTAGTGGCGATTTTGCCGGCCATGGTGATTGGGGTTCCTTTAGACGATTGGTTTGAGGCGCATTTTTATAATCCAGTTTCGATTGCCTTAATGTTGATTATTTATGGAATTGCCTTTTTGGTGATTGAGAAACAGGAGTTTGTCAAAGATCCTAGTGTGACGCGTTTGGAAGATCTCCCTTATGCGACAGCCTTCAAGATTGGTCTTTTCCAAGTCTTGGCCCTGTTTCCGGGGACCAGTCGGTCTGGGGCAACCATTGTTGGTGGTCTCTTGAACGGAACCAGTCGGTCAGTGGTGACAGAGTTCACCTTTTTCCTTGGGATTCCCGTTATGTTTGGAGCCAGTGGTGTTAAGGTTCTCAAATTTATCCTTAATGGCAATAGCTTAACGGGGACAGAGGGCTTACTCTTAGTTGTGGCTATGGTGACAGCCTTTGCGGTCAGCCTTTATGCCATCCGTTTCTTGACCGGCTATGTCAAGCAGAACGATTTTACCATCTTTGGAAAATACCGGATTGTGCTTGGAATTTTACTGCTCCTCTATGCAGGGGTACGGGCCTTTTTGGCTTAATCTAGAAGAGTGGTTGTATTTCCACTCTTTTTTTGAAATCTGCGAAAAATTCAAGTATACTGGATAACGAGGTAAACAAATGAAAATGAAACAATTAAATGATCGAACCATTAAAATTTCGATCAGTATGAAAGATTTGGAAGAAAGAGGAATGGAATTGGCGGACTTCCTGATGCCCCAGGAAAAAACCGAGGACTTCTTCTACACGATTTTGGACGAATTGGAGTTGTCCCAGCATTTTCTGGATTCAGGAATGTTGAGTTTTCGGGTAACACCAAAGCCAGATCGCTTGGATGTCTTTGTGACTAAGTCAGATGTGGATAAGGCGATGGACTTTGACGAGATTGATTTCGAAGACCTACCACGCATGGAGGATTTTCCGGATATGGAACCGGAAGAATTTATCAAAGCGATGGAAGAGGCCTTAAAAGAATATAGCCAGGATCCACAATCAGATGAGTTACTCAGTGAGTTGGATAATTTCCGCCAGCAGGTCCAAGCGGATCAGGAAGAGGAGTTGGACGCGTCTGAAACTCAAGGAATCCGTGGGTCTAAGAGTGACAATCACTTCTTATATTATGTCCTTCAGTTTTCGGATTTTAACAAGGTAAGGGAATATGCAGATCTTGTTGACTATGACTATGATGGCTCTGAGCTCTATAAATATAAGGGGCGGTATTACCTGACTGTTTTGGTCAATACCAGTCAAATGCCAGGGAAGGCTCCTGTTTATTTGATGGCTCGGATGCGAGAGATGGCAGAAGAGTCCCAGGTAACCCGGCCGGTTCTTCAGGAGCACGGAACTGTTTTATTGTATGGGACTGCGATTGAAGATTTACAAAGGATTTAAGTATGGTACCCTTTGCCCTTGCCTTTATTCTAGCCTTGATCGCTACGTTTTTGGGAAGTATTCTCTTGACTCCCCTCGTGCGTCTCTTGGCCTTTCAGATTGGGGCTGTGGATCAGCCTAACGCTAGGCGGATTAATCAGCAGCCCATGCCGACCGCTGGTGGTTTGGCGATCTTTCTATCGTTTAGCTTGGTGAACTTGTTTATCATGCCTGGGATTGTTAAGGTCACGACCTTTGGCTATACCTATTTTGACTATGTCTGGCCTGTTTTGTTGGCCGGTGGCGTGATTGTGTTGACAGGTCTCCTGGATGATGTGCTGGAATTGAAACCGGCTCAGAAAATGCTGGGAATTCTTCTGGCGGCGGTTTTAATTTGGTCCTTGACTGATTTTCGCCTGGATAATTTTAAACTTCCCTTTGGTGGTCCTTTCCTCCATTTTGGTCCGATTGTTTCCTTTATTCTGACCTTGATTTGGATTGCGGCTATTACCAATGCGGTCAATCTCTTGGATGGTCTGGATGGGTTGGTGAGCGGAGTGTCGATTATTTCGCTGGCAACCATGGCCATTGTTTCTTATTTCTTCCTGCCCCAGGATAATCTTTTTTTGACCCTTTTGATTTTATTGTTGGTGATGGCGATTGGCGGATTTTTCCCTTACAACTATCATCCGGCGATTATCTTTTTGGGGGATACGGGAGCCTTGTTTCTGGGATTTATGATTTCCGTTTTGTCCTTGCAGGGCTTGAAAAACGCGACAGCGGTAGCGGTGATTACTCCGATGATTATTCTAGGGGTTCCCATTACGGATACCTTGATGGCGATTATTCGTAGGCGTTTGGCGGGCCGGAAGATTTCTGAGGCGGATCGGCATCACCTGCATCACCGGCTGCTGAGTCTGGGCTTGACCCATCGGGGGACGGTTTTGGTGATTTATGGGATTACCTTCATCTTTTCGATGATTTCGCTCTTGCTAAATGTATCTAGCCGGATTGGGGGAATTTTACTTCTTGTTGGGATTGCCTTTGGCACAGAGTTGTTTGTCGAGTTGTTGGGGATTTTGGGTCCAGATCGGGCTCCGCTTTTAAAAACCTTGCGCTTCATTGGAAACTCAGCCTATCGGGAAGAAGTAAGGCAATTACGTAAGAAGCAATCCAAGTAGATAAGAATAATTCTAAACACTAAAAAAGGGTTCTTTTGCAAGTTGTGTGGAATTCCTGAAAACCGATAGTCATGGAATTTGATAATTGTAGCTTTTTAATGACTGTACCCTGGCTTCTTTCGAATTTCTATGAGATGCTTCCCCTGTGGTGGGGGACGGCAGCGACCTCTAACGAGTTCCATGCCTTAGTCGGGAACCGAAGTTTCCCGACTCCCCCCGATTCCAAGCTGGCAAGCTTGGAATCTTTTCAGTACGACGGGCATGTCGTATATCTGAGGTGCAAGTCCTCTGTGGGCACCTGCTACCGGTGAACCCAATAGCGACTCCCAAGCCTGACTATCGTGAGGTAGCGGGGAGAGGAAGGGATAGCGAAATCGTGGCTCTACGAACAGAAATGTGATATGAAGGCGTATGTAGTGGATGAGGAGGCTGAAAACTCTAAAGTCCCAAAAGGTAGTCGTAACCTATATGCGTAGATCACGAGAGTAAACGAGGAAAGATATACGACTTATCCCGTGAGGTCTCATGAGCGTCGTAGACGTAGTAACAACGAATCATGAGAAGTCAGCCGAACCCATAGTAGTGATGAAGTTTCTGTAATGGAAATGGAGCGAAGGGGCGAACAATTAACCGAAGTAATCCTACTTCACTTGTGTCTGTAAAAGAACGGTCTGATAGAACTGGAGACGGTCACGTATTGACTAGGAGAAGGTTCACGAATCTAAGATGTCCCTCAGACACCGAAACAAGAAAGGAATACGCACATGTCAGAATTGCTAGATAAGATATTATCTCGGAACAATATGCTTGAAGCCTATCATCAGGTAAAAAGAAACAAGGGTTCTGCTGGTATCGACGGAGTTACCATTGAGGAAATGGATAATTTCCTACGGCAACATTGGCGAGAAACCAAGGAACTTATAAAGCAGAGGAAGTACAAACCTCAACCAGTTTTACGAGTTGAAATTCCTAAGCCAAATGGTGGCGTCCGAAATCTTGGAATCCCTACAGTCATGGACAGAATGGTACAACAAGCGATTGTTCAAACCATCAGTCCAATCTGTGAAAGACACTTCTCAGAGTATAGTTATGGCTTTCGTCCCAATCGCTCTTGTGAGACAGCTATTATTCA
>NZ_JACBXX010000163.1 GCF_013415245.1 Streptococcus danieliae
GTAGCGACGATCATTAATTGTCAAATGTTTTCCTTTTGTTGTATAATTGTTTTGCATCTCTGTGCCCTTCCTTTTGTTTGTGGTGAACAACAAGTATAGCACGGAGGTGTTTTCTTATAACTTACAAAATGATTTCATTTGACAACAGGGACTTTTGAAGCTGTTTTGAGGGCTAAACCAAGGCTATCATTAGCCTTGGCCAATTAGCCTAACAGCTCCAAACCTATTATCAAATGAAATCAGACAACTCATCAGAATGAGTTGTAGTACTTATCTAGCAGATAGGATGGGTGGCTAACTTCATTTTAAAATTTTTGATGGGAAATGTAAAGATTCTATAATGAATTAAGTAATTCATGGATATAGAGTAGTCTATGTGTTATAATAGGGTGAGATTTCTGTACGTATAATGCATATAGAAATTATTAAAAATAGAACTAAAGGAGACAGGAATTGGATAGAGGAGATGCTAGACAAAGATTTTCGATTCGGAAATATAAGCTAGGTGCTGCTTCTATATTACTTGCAACTGTATTTGCGAATGGTGCTACTGCAAGTGTATCTGCTGATGAACAAGTTGAGGCTAAGGAAAGTACAGCTAATGTTTCTTTAGAGTCATCTACAGAAGTGAACCTGGTAGAAGAATCAGTGAATGAAACCTACGTAGGGCCAGCTGTTTTAGAGTCGAATCCTGTTAAAGAAACTGTTACAGTAGAAGCAGTTTCTGAAGTTACAGATGTGAAGTCGGAGATGGGAGAAAGTTCTGTTACGGAATTGAAGTTAACAGAACTTAATCAATTAACCTCAGAAGCCTCTGAGTTGAAAGTTCAGGGAACAGAAACACCAGCTCTAGCTATAGTAGAATCCGAAAATAAAGCGATGGAGCAAGCAAATGCTCCAGTATTTACGGCAAATTTTGATAGTGTATTTGAAGCGAAGCAGGAAACGACTTCTCATCCTATCGTAAAGGGAGAGACAATTTCTGATGTGACAGCTCCAGATTTCAATAATAGAGCTGCTGTTCAAGACTTGGATAAGAAGTCAGAAAAAGTCGAGCAAGCTAGCCGTCTCCGTTCTTCTTTAAGAGCAACTGGAGCCCGGGAAGGCGAGGTAAGAATTTTTCAATTAGCAAATCAGAAGCAATACAAAACAGCAGATAATGCAGATGTTGGAGCTCGACTCATTTCTTTTGATGGCTATGTATCTGAAAATGGACCTGAACCTGACGGTAAATACCTTGTTCGCTGGGTTGCTAAATACCTTCCAACTCGAGTAAGTGGGCGAGCTACTTCTGCTCCTGTTGGGATTAGTATTGCTGGAACTGCAACCTATGAGATGCCTAAGACGGTATTGTTTAATGGTCAAACGATTACTGGGGTTCCCTCTAAGCGAGATGATACGACGAAATATTATTCTCCGTCTGTAAAGGCCAATATTGGTCAAGAAAACACATTGGAGTTTACATCTAAGGTAAGTCCTTGGCCAAATCGTGATGATTTTTGGGGTTATTTTGCAATTGATTTTGCGACTGCTCTTTCTCCAACTTATAATAAAGTAGTTGATCCATCTGAACGTAAGGATCCGATTCGAAATTTGATTAGTGGTAATGTTGGGTTAGATGGAAAAGCCTTTAAAGTATACAAAAATAGGAATCAAACGATTACAGAAGAGATACCATTTGCAACTGAATATCAAGCGGATGAGAGTCAAGAAGTTGGAAAAGATCTTGTAGTCCGTGAGGGTGTTAACGGAGAACAGACGGTTACTATAACGAGTTCGAAGAATGCCCAAGGAGAGACAGTTGAGACTAGAGGCGAACCAGTTGTTGTTCGTCAACCAGTATCGAAGCAAATTAAAGTAGGAACGAAGCCTAAGGTAGAAACTTCCGCAATTCCATTTGAAACTGTTTATCAAGATGATCCAGCTATGAAGGCTACTGATCCTGAAGTTGTTGTGACGGAAGGAAAAGAAGGTCAAAAAGTTGTTACGACTACCTATAGTCTCGATGAAAAGACAGGAACTGTAACACCGAATCAGCCAACTGAGAAAATCACAGATCCAGTTTCACGTGTTGTTAAGCGCGGAGTTGGTAGTGAATCGACGATTCCATTTGAAACTCGCTATCAAGCGAATGAAGAGTTGGAAGCAGGAGAACGAGTTCTTGTATCTAAAGGACAGGAAGGAGTTCGTCAACCAGATGGTAGCGTATCCAAGGAACCTGTAGCAGAAGTTTATCAAGTAGGAACGAAGCCTAAGGTAGAAACTTCCGCAATTCCATTTGAAACTGTTTATCAAGATGATCCAGCTATGAAGGCTGGTGATCCTGAAGTTGTTGTGACGGAAGGGAAAGAAGGTCAAAAAGTTGTTACGACTACTTATAGTCTCGATGAAAAGACAGGGACTGTAACATCGAATCAGCCAACTGAGAAGATTACAGATCCGGTTTCACGTGTTGTTAAGCGCGGAGTTGGTAGTGAATCGACGATTCCATTTGAAACTCAGTATCAAGCGAATGAAGAGTTGGAAGCAGGAGAGCGTGTTCTTTTAACTCAAGGACAAGAAGGAGTTCGTCAACCAGACGGTAGTGTATCCAAAGAACCTGTGGCAGAAGTTTATCAAATTGGAACAAAGCCTAAGGTAGAAACTTCCGTAATTCCATTTGAAACGACCTACCAAGAAGATCCAATGATGAAAGTTGGTGACCCTGAAATTGTAGTTCGTGAAGGTATTGATGGTAGTAAGAAGCTAACAAGAACCTACACATTGAATGTAGTTACAGGTCAATTAACAGAAGATGTTAAGGAGGAGGTAACTCCTGCAACTTCAAAAATTATCAAACGAGGCTCGAAACCTGATGATAGGGAAATTGCTTTTGATGTAGAATATATCGAAAACAAGGACTTAGAAGTAGGAGTTCAACGTGTATTGCAAGAGGGAACTCCTGGCAAAGAAAGTGTTGTGTTTGAAGAGAAATCTGGAGATGCGCAAATTCAAGTGCCTGCTAAGAGTGAGCTAAGTGTAGAAACACGGAGAGTTCCTCAAGTAGTTATTGTTCTAGTTGAAGATAATAATAAACTTTATCTTTACAATGGAGTGAAAGAATTAGCTCCTTTATGGGATAATCTACAGCCAGGTGATAAATTGTTATGGATTCAAGCTGGAAGACTGCCAGAAAGTTTCCACAATCCTAGCGCAAGTCTTTCTATTAAAGGAACAGATCCTGCGATTAAAGACTTAACTAGAATTGACGATATAACTGCTGACCAGATTCCAGAACGTTATGGTCTAACTCCAGAGGAGATTGCTGGAGCAGATTTGCGACTTGAAACAGATTTATACACATTAAACGACCAAGCATTAAACAATAACCCTACTTTAAAAGAGTTGTTGAAGAATGTTGCTTCACGAACGATTTCTATTAGAAATGTTCAGGCTGCTGATAACCGTACGCATCGAACCCTTCAATTTGCACAAAAATCATTTGAAAATGCTGGTTTTGAATCAAAATTTGATGATCGCGAAGGGCTGTTAGCTTCCACTCTTAAAACAGAGCAAGTTGTTCATACAATCTACAAACCGTTAGAAATCTCAATTGAAGATGTATCAAATGATCTAGAGATTACTGAGGCCAATCTTGTTGTTAATGGTCAAAAACAAGCATTGACTATTGCTAATGGAAAAGTTAAGGATACCTATCTCCCTACTTCAGATGCTCCTATTACAATTGATTATAAATATAAAGGAATGCCTACTGCTAATAGAATAGTTGTTACGAAAGTTGTAGCAGATGGGAATGAAGTTATCAAGGATGAAAAAATTGTAGAGTCATCTAGTCATTTGAATTCTGTACCACCGGTTAATAAAAAAATAGAAGTTGGAACGAAGCCTAAAGTAGAGGAACGAAAGATTCCATTCGGTATTGTTTTTGAGGCTCGCGATACGGAAGAAGTTGGTTTTATGTCTGTCGTGAGGACAGGAGTTGTTGGACTTGAGCGGACAACGACTACTTATACTTTAAATCAGTCTACTGGAGAAGTGACTTCTAATGCGCCAGTAGTGGAGACGGTTCAAGAGGTTCGTAATCGAGTTGAATCTCGAGGGACTAAACCCAAAGTAGAATCCTCAGCAATTCCATTTGAAACTGTTTATGAAGAAGATGCAACAATGCTTGCGATAGATCCGGAGGTAGTTGTTGTTGAAGGTCAAGATGGAGAAAAGGTAACTACGACCACTTATAGTATGGATCCTGCTACTGGAGAAGTTTCACCGGATGAAGTAACAGAGCAAGTGAAGCCTGCTGTTCAAAAAGTTGTTAAGCGAGGAGTTGGTTTGCCGACAGAGATAGCTTATGAGACAACTTATATTAGTAATGTTGAGTTACCTGTTGGAGAGAATCGAGTCCTGATTAAAGGGATTAAAGGTCTCCGTCATCCTAATGGTTCAGTATTAGAGCCTGCTATTCAAGAAGTTGTTCAAATTGGAACAAAACCAAAAGTTGAAACAGAAACTCTAGCCTTCAAGGTTGTTTATCAAGATGACGCAACCATGTTGGCGACAGATCCAGAGGTAACAGTTGTTACTGGACGCGAAGGTAAACGTGTATCAACAACAAACTATAGTCTTGATGTCAAGACTGGTCAAGTAAGTCCTCAAGTACCAGTAGTTGTTACAACAGATGCAATTGATCAAGTAATCCGTCGTGGTACGGGAACAGAGGCCAGCCTTCCATTCCAGACTGTCTATCTATCAGCATTGGAATTACCAGCAGGTGAACGTGTGCTTGTGACTAAGGGTCAAACGGGTCTCCGTCATCCAAATGGATCTGTTACAAAAGAAGCAGTGAACGAAGTTTATCAAGTTGGTGTTAAACCAGTTGAAGTGATTGAAACCTTAGCATTTGAAACAATCTATCAAGAAGATCCATCCATGTCAGCTAAGGATCCAGAGCTTCTTGTCCGTGAAGGATTGGTTGGTCAACGTGTGACCATTACTCGTTACAGCTTGAACAATGCAACTGGTGAGGTAACGGCTCAGACGCCTGAGGTTCGTGAAACCTTAGCCAATAACCGTATCATCAAACGTGGGGTTGGTGCTGAGTCTTCAATTCCATTCAAAACTATTTACTTAGCAAGTAGCCATCTCCCAGCTGGAGATAAACTTCTTGTGACTACAGGTCAAGCGGGTGTCCTTCATCCAAATGGTAGCGTATTGAAAGAAGCAATTGCTGAAGTTTATCAAGTTGGTGTGCAGCCACTTGTTGTAACAGAAGAATTGGCCTTCCAAACTCGTTATGAAGATGATTCAATGATGCGTAAGGAAGATGCTCCTGTTCTTGTTCAAGAAGGAAAATTGGGTCGTCGTGTTACAACAACTAGCTATAAACTGGATGAAATGACAGGTCTTGTAACGGCTCAAACTCCAGTTGTTGAAACAGTAGCAGCTGTTGATCGTGTCATGAAACGCGGAACAGGTCAAGATGAAGCTGTTCCAGCAGACCGGATTTACATCGCTTCTAGCAGCCTTGCAGCGGGTGAACAGGCAGTAGCAGTTGCTGGTAAACCAGGACTTCGTCATCCAAATGGAAGTCTCCTTCGAGTTCCTGTAACAGAAGTTGTTCAAGTCGGTGTTCGTCCAGTAGTGGTTGAAACAAAATTGGCCTTCAATACAACTTACCAAGATGATGCAAGTATGCTTGCAACGGATCCAGAAGTTGTTCTTGTTGAAGGTGTGGTTGGAAAATCTGTGAAGACAACAACTTATACCTTGAACTATCAAACAGGCCAAGTAACAGCTGAAACCACAGAAGCTGTGATTCCAGCTGTTCACCGCCTCATCCGTCGTGGTACCGGTCAAAACGAAACACTGGCCTTCAAGACAAACTACGTGGCTTCTGAAACTCTTCGTGTCGGTGAAGTGCGTGTGATTGTTGTTGGAGAAACAGGGGTTCGTCATCCAAATGGAACTATTACCAAAGAAGCGGTAAATGAGCTGATTCAAGTTGGTGTCCGTCCAACAAGCCGGACAGAAGCTGTGGCTTATGCGACAGACTATGTTGCGGATGCAACAAAACCAGCTGAAACCAAGACCGTTCTTGTTGCAGGAGTTCCAGGCGTTCGGACTTACACAACCACTTACGTTATGAACGATAAGACAGGCCAAGTAACTGCGCAGCCAGAAACATCAGAAGTGACTGTGAAGCCAGTGAATGAATTGATCCAGGTTGGAACAGCGCCAAGCTATCGTCAGGAAGAAGTAGCCTTCAAGACTCGCTATGTTGCGGATGTGACTAAGAAGTCGAATAGCCAGACAATCTTGGTTGAAGGAGTTCCAGGCGTTCGGACTTACACAACTCGCTATGTTATGGATGAAGCGACTGGTCAGGTAGCTGCTCAACCAGAAACAGCAGAAGTAACTCGTATTCCAGTTGTTGAATTGATTCAGGTTGGAACAGCCCCTGATTACCGTCAGGAAGCGGTTGACTTCTCTGTTATCTATACAGCAGATGACAGCCTTGTTGCTGGTGAACAAGTTGTTGATGTTGAAGGAAGCTTGGGCGTTCGGACTTATACGAAGACTTATGTTCTAGATGAACAGTCTGGCCAAGCAGTAGCTCAACCAGAGACATCAGAAATCACAACAGCTGCAGTAGCCCGTCAGGTTCGTGTCGGTGTGAAACCAAAAGTTGAGGTTGAAAACCTAGCCTTTGAAGTTCGTTATGAAGAAGATCCGAAGATGCTCCCAACTGATCCAGAAGTATTGGTTCAAGAAGGTGTTGCCGGAACGAAAACAACGACAACAACTTACACCTTGAACATTCAAAACGGTGAAGTGACAGCTGATACTCCATCTGTAGTCGTTGTGGATCCAGTTGTGAAGATTATCCGTCGTGGAGTTGGTCAAGTAAGCCCAATTGCCTTCAAGGTTATCTATAAAGCTGATGATCAGCTAGAAGCTGGTCAGAAAGTAGAAGACCAAGCTGGTAAAGAAGGTGTTCGTCATCCAAATGGCTCTGTTCTTGAAGAAGCACAGGATCAAATTATCCGTGTTGGTGTTAAGGCAGTGATCATCGAAACGAAGATTCCGTTTGAGGAAGAATGTATCGAAGATCCAACCATGCTAGAAGGTACAATCGTTGTTGTGGAAGAAGGACGTGAAGGAAAACGGATCGTTAAGAAAACTTACACTCTGAACGAAGAGACTGGTGAAGTGACAGAAGTTGTCACTGAGGAAGAAATTCCAGCTGTGAAGCGCGTGATTAAACGTGGAACAATGAAACCAGTTGAAGAGTGCCCAGTTGTTCCAGCAGCAGATTGTCCAGTACCGGCAGTTGCAAGTCCAGAAGTGAAGACTCTTCCAGAAACTGGAACTGAATCAGGAGCAGCCCTAGCTCTAGTAGGAGCAGCTAGTCTTCTAGCTGGTGCGGCCCTTGTAAAGAAAAAAGAAGAAGACTAAGACTAAGACGCAATCAAGTCTAATCGAACTTCGAAATCGCCAAAGAGGCTGGGAGTAATCCCAGCCTCTTTGATCTTGTGAGAGTTTTGTGGAGAGTTTCATACTCATTTAAAATCAAAAGTTGAAAAATAATGGATGCTTAGTTTTGAAATACAACAATATAAAACCACTACGTATCTAGAAAGGACCTTGTCCATTCTCTATTCACAATGGATTTTAAGGTCATA
>NZ_JACBXX010000078.1 GCF_013415245.1 Streptococcus danieliae
CGCAGGTGGTTACCAAAAGGGACCAAAGAAACAACTCCCAAAGAAGTCGCTTTTATTGAAAATTGGATAAACAATTATCCTAAAAAATGTTTGGACTACAAGTCACCAAAGGAATTTCTTAGTGGTGGCTAATTTCAACTTGAAATTTAGCTTGAGTCCGCAAAGAACAAGCAAGAATCCCCTACCGATGTTTGCGGTAGGGGATAGGTTTTAAAGAGTAAACCCCAGCATCAAAGCGATCGCAGCAAGGACTAGGAGATAGGCTTTCTCTTCTTGGAGATAAAAAGAGTAGAGCAGGCTCCCCAGGGCATAGGCTAGCACTCTGAAAGGGCTAAAGTGGAAGGACAAGAGATTAAGCGTTTGTAGCAGGAATCCTAAAATTGCGTACAGGCAGAGGGAGCAGGCTAGGATTTTTAGATGTCGCATAGGTCACCTCCGAATTATAAGAACTTCTTACTATTATAATAACGTAAAAGTAGCTTATTTGCCACTGACAGGAGTGGGAGTGAGAAGCTATTTTTAGAAACATGAATCGAGTTTCTTGACATTTTTTGTTTACAAATGTAAACTGAAAATATAGACTACATTTGTAAACAAAAAAGGAGCAACCATGAAAGCAATCATGTCACAGGCCGAATGGCAGGTCATGCGGGTCCTTTGGGCTCATCCAGGCAGTGGGAGTAGTCAGATTATCGACTTCCTGCAAGCGGATTTTGACTGGAAACCGAGCACGGTCAAGACCCTCTTAACCCGGCTCAAAGACAAGGGGCTGATTGAGGCTCAGGCTGACGGGAAACGTTTTGTTTACCGAGCTTTAGCTAGTGAGGGACAGGAATTAGAAAAGCTGGGCCAGGAATGGTTGGCCAACCAGTGCCAGACCAAGCACGGTCAGCACCTCTTGCAGCTTTTAGAGCATGCCAGTCTGACCCAGTCGGATTTGGAGCGTTTGATTGCTTGGGCCCAGGAGGCCCAGGCGACGGCTCCAGTGAGCTTGACCTGCAACTGTTTGCCGGGTCAGTGTGATTGCCATGCTTAGAAGGAGATTAGAATGGAAGAACGTTTATACCAAGTGAGCGGCATGACCTGTGCTTCCTGTGCCCTAACGGTGGAAACTGTGGCGGGCCAACAGGAGGGGGTAGAAGTTGCCCAGGTCAATTTGGCGACAGAAAAGTTAACCTTAAAAACCACAGGGAATTTTAAGGCTCAGGTCTTGGAAGAGGCGGTGGCCAGTCTGGGCTATAGTCTCAAAGAGCAGCAGCTGGAGTGGGATGCGGATCAAGGCCAGTTGCAGGAAGCAGACAAGCAGCGTCGCTTGGAGGCTGAACGCAAGTGCTTGCTGGCTACGGCGGCTCTAACCCTGCCCTTGCTCTATGTGGCTATGGGTGCTATGTGGGGGTTGCCCCTTCCTAGTTTTCTGAGAGCAGCAGGCCCCTTTGTCCTCTTTCAATGGCTGGTGACCACGGCCGTCCTTTATCTGGGACGCGGTTTTTACCAGCGGGGTTTCCGCAATCTCTGGCAGGGCCACCCCAATATGGACAGCCTCATTGCCCTGGGCACAGCTGCCGCCTACCTTTACTCCACTTATGGCAGCTGGCAGGTTTTGCAGGGGCAAAGCCATTTTGCACACCACCTCTATTTTGAATCGGCTGCGACCATTATTTTCTTTGTTTTTTTAGGAAAATATTTAGAAGCTAGGGCCAAACAAGCGACTTCCCGTGCCCTAAAAGGGCTAGGTCAGTTAGCCCCGCAAGAAGCACGGCGAATCGGAGCGAACGGGCTAGAGTTTGTTGCGACTAAGGATTTGCAGGTCGGAGATCGGGTTCGGGTCCTACCGGGGGATTCCTTTCCTGTGGATGGGACTGTCTTGTCTGGATCGGGCTATGTGGATGAGTCGATGATGACAGGGGAAAGTCTTCCTATTTATAAGGAGGAAGGGCAAGCGGTTTGGGCAGGAAGTCTGAATCAGACAGGGAGTCTGGATTATGAGGTGACCCATGTCGGAGGAGAGACACTGTTGGCGCAGATTATCAAGCTGGTTGAGGAGGCCCAGGCTCAGAAGGCTCCGATTGCCGCCTTGGCCGATCGGCTGGCACGTTACTTTGTGCCCCTGGTTCTAGGACTAGCTCTGTTGGCCAGTTTGGGCTGGTACTTCCTGGCCGGAGCAAGTCTGGAGTTTGCCCTTTCAATTTTTATTGCTGTTTTGGTGATTGCCTGCCCTTGTGCTCTTGGTTTGGCGACACCGACAGCCATGATGGTAGCTACTGGGCGGGGTGCTCAAAAAGGAATCTTGCTCAAGTCCGGTCCGGCTTTGGAAGCTTTGGCCCAGGTGGATACGGTGCTCTTGGATAAGACAGGGACGGTCACAGCTGGCCAGATGAAGCTGACTGATTTAGAGCTTTGGGCAGGGGAGTCGCGGGAAGAGGTACTAACCCTTCTCGCTTCCGCCGAAAGCCATAGCGAACATCCGATTGCCCAGGCTCTAGTTCAGGCAGCAACCGAAGCAGGCCTGGCTTTGCGCCACACAACGGACTTCCAGGCCCACGTCGGGCGCGGCATCGAGGCCAAAGTGGACGGCCAGCGCGTGCTGGTTGGGACTAAGCGGTATTTAGAAGAAGAGGGGCTGGTGCTAGCTAAGGAGTTAGACCTCGAGCCTTGGGAAAAGGCCGGTAAGACCAGTCTCCTACTGGCCCGCGAAGGCGTCTTGCTGGCAGCCTTGGCAGTTGCCGATCCGATTAAGGAGACCAGCCGCCAAGCCATCTCCAAGCTAGGGCAACTGGACTTGGAAGTGGTGCTGCTAACCGGTGATAAGGAAGCCACAGCTCGGGCCATTGCGGAGGAAGTCGGAATTTCCAAGGTCGTGGCCCAGGTCCTACCCCAGGATAAGGCTGCTCAAGTTGTCCACTACCAAGAACAAGGCAAAGTTGTCGCCATGGTTGGAGACGGTATCAATGATGCGCCAGCCCTGGCACAAGCCGAAGTGGGGATCGCCATGGGCACCGGAACCGACATCGCCATGGATGCCTCCGACCTCGTGCTTCTCCAAGGAGACCTGGTCCGTCTAGCCGATGCGATCAGCCTCAGTCGGGCTACCCTGCGCATCATCAAAGAAAACCTCTTTTGGGCCTTCATCTACAACATCATTGGAATCCCAATTGCCATGGGCCTCCTCTATCTCTTCGGTGGCCCCCTCTTGGATCCCATGTTGGCAGGACTAGCCATGAGCCTGTCCTCTGTCTCCGTCGTTCTAAACGCCCTTCGTCTCAACTGGAAATAAAGGAGAATCCTATGCAACAAGAAATTCAACTCGCGGGACTTAGCTGTCAAAACTGTGCCCACCATGTGGAAGTGGCCTTTTCCAAACTAGCAGGAGTGTCCCAGGTTACCGTCAACCTAGCGGACTCAGTGGCCCGCGTGGACACCCAAGAAGCCTACACTTCCGACCAGTACCAAGAAGCTCTAGGGCCTTTGCCTTATAAGGTGGTTGGCCTAGCAGGTGGGAATTAGCAGGTAAGTGCTTGAAAAAACTGTGTAAAAAATTAAAAGATGCAAGCTGCCCCGTCTAAGATTGGGACAGCTTGCATCTTTCTTTTTGTATTCTGCTTGGATGTGAAAATTTCAATAGTTGAACTACCAGTCATCAAATGACGCTAGCTCGTTTGAGTTATGATTTTAGATTGGAAGAAGTAGTATAAATCCTATTCACCATAGTATTGGATAACTTCTGAAGTTTGGAGATGACGGGAATAAATCGAGATGACCTTCTCTCCCTTTGGAAAAACAGCTTTCCTTTTCAGATCTAACAAAGATTGAGGGATAGTTTTTGTTGGAGTATCTTTTAAAGTTAGGGCTAGAATCTGTTTCTTTATCCGCAAAGCATAGTCAAATTCTAGATATAAATAGCGTCCTGATCCAGTCAGTTGCACATGCTTTCCCAATAATTCCTGAATGGATCCTAAAACTTGTAACTTTTGCATTGTAGTTCCATCTCTTTTAATGTTCAAGTCATCAATTATGATATGTTTATTCAAACAATCATCAAAGAAACTACTAGCCCCTTTTTGATATTCTAGCCCGCATAAATGCATAAAATTACTTGGTAAAAAATGGATATCAACCTTCTTTGTTTCAGTTTGATAAGACATGATTTTCCCGATAAAGTGTTCTTTCAGAAAAGAAGCTGCATTCTGAAGTGGTATCATGAAATTCCGAATTTTTCGTTTTTCATTGTAATTTGGTTTACGATAGTCTTTAGATTTTGTCATATTTACCTCGCAAAAAAGTGGCTTACAGAATTTGTAAGCCACTTAGTCAGTCGGTTTATTCTGGTGTCTGCCACCGCTTGGCCCTTATGTCCAAGATTACTATCGGATTTCGTTCTGGTGTCCGCCACCGCTTGGCCCTTATGTCCAAGATTACTATCAGATTGACCATGAGCCGACTACTCATCTACATATTTAGTTTACAGGATATCATCAAAAAAATCAAGCATGAACCCATTACTATTTTAGAAAATATCGTTTGTAAAGGCACAGTCCCATCGTCATTAGGAAGTAAAAAAGAACACCACAACTCTCATGCGGACATCTACCGCATGAAGGCTAGGGTGTCTGGTTACATCTTGGACGTTGAATTAGACTGTGATGCCGAGGGCGGCTTTAGCCAGCTGATCAGCCCGGTCGTTAAGAGGGTCACCACTGTGGGCGTGAACCTTACGGAAGTGGACTTGGATCTCTTGGCTGAAGTGGTCGAACTCTTTTTTGTAGGCTTGAGAGATTGGCTTATTGGTGCGCCACTCGCCGGTGGCCCAGGATTCGACGCCCTGGTAGTCGTAGCAGATGGTGATGCTGGGGTAGTCGTGGAGCAGGGCCCATTTGATGGCAGCCAGGCTGGCCAAGCACTCGCCGGCAACTTGGTGGGCTTCTAAGAAGATGTCACGGTTTCCTGAGAAGGAGAGACTTTCGATTTCCTGGCCGTTGAAGATGAAGGCGACGCCAGATCCATAAGCCTTCTTGATCTTATGATAGGATCCATCCACATAGGCTACAAGTTGATTATCGGTGATCGGAGCCTGCGGTTGCTCCTCCATGTAGGCTAGGGCTTCTTCCTGGCTGGTAAAAGATTTGTATTTGGCTCCAGAGAAGCCTTGCACTTGTTTTTGGGCGTCGGGCCAGGTGGTGTAGATGCCTGGCTGGCGCCCTTTTTTGATGGCGTAAAATTTCATGAGCGTCCTTTCTAAAATTGGGCTTGGTAGAGGGTGGCGGAAATGGTGATGTCTGTCAGCTGGGTCCAGTCGAAGTCTTCCAGCCGGACTTGTTGGAGCAGGGGTGTCATGGTCAAGAGTGCCTCCCGGACTTCTGGTGTCAAGGTGTAGGTCGCTGTCAATTCCAGCTGATCTTGGATCTGCATCTGCTCCTTCAGGTAAAGGTCGATGTCCTCGGGTTGATAAGCCTCTTTCCCAAGAATCTTGCGAATTTCAATCAGATGCTGGGATCCAGGAATAGCCTTGAGGAGGTTTCCGGTGGGCTTTAACAGGCGTTTAAACTCCTGGTAGTTGGCAGGAGAAAAGATATCCAAGATAGCATCGAGGCTCTGATCAGCCAAGGGGATTTTGGCCAAGTCGGCCACAAACCATTTAACCTGCTGCCGGCTATCGGCCTTACTGGCCAAAAGGATGGAGTCCTTGGACAAATCAAAGGCATAGTAGTTGCCAGTATACCGACTTTCTAGTTGGCGGCTGTAAAAGCCTTCACCACAGGCTACATCCAAGAGGGAAGCAGGTTGCAGTTTTGTGACCATCTGGTCCAGTCCCGCCAAGACATGGTCGTAAAGCCCAGCTTCCAGAACCAATTGCCGAGCTTGGAAGGACTCTTTTTGGTAGTGTTGGGAAACCTTGGCGTTTGGGGCGAGATTGACATAGCCCTGTTTGGCCAGGTCAAAATTGTGTCGGTTGCGACAAACCAAACTGCGCTCCTGTAACTGTAAACCTTCTTGGCAGAGGGGGCAGGTGAAGAGTAGGTCCGTCGCGGTAAAACGTTGAAGTTTCGGTGGGTACATAAAAATCTCCAGTAAGTTTCCGAATAGACTCATCTGATAAGGCCTGATTGCAGTTTGCTTGGCAGGTAGACTCAATCAGCACCTGCCTTATCAGAATAAAAGAGGCCAGACTTTTGTCCTAGCCTCCTTCGAGAATTATGCATATGTTAGGATTGAATATTTTTTCTTACCCCGACGGATGACGGTTAGTTGGCCTTCCAAGCGGTCTTTCTGATCAAGCTGGTAGTCCAGATCTTGGATCCGCTCTCCATTGATGTAAATAGCTCCGTTGGTGACGTCTTCGCGGGCTTGGCGTTTGGATGGGGAAACTCCAGCTGTTACCAAGATATCCACGAGATTCAAGCTGTCCTCTGAGCTTACTTGGTAGTTAGGGACGTCGCCCAAGCCCTGCATCAATTCGGATACAGATAGTTCTTGGATGTTACCAGAAAAGAGGCTTTCTGTGATTTTGAGGGCTTGTTGGTAGGCTTCCGGTCCGTGAACGAGGCTGACTACTTCCTTAGCCAGCACTTTCTGAGCCAGGCGTTTGTGGGGAGCTGCGAGAAATTCTTTTTCAATCTCGGCGATTTCTTCCAATGAAAGGAAGGTGAAGATTTTCAAGAAGCGAACGGCATCGTCATCCAAAACATTGAGCCAGAATTGGTACATTTCGTAAGGGCTGGTTTTGCTGGCATCCAACCAAACGGCATTGCCTTCGGATTTTCCGAATTTTTTACCAGTAGCATCGGTAATGAGGGGTACTGTTAGTACGTGGCCGGTTTGGTTGGCCTTGCGGCGAAGCAGTTCAGTTCCTGCGGTCATGTTCCCCCACTGGTCACTGCCGCCGATTTGGAGGTTGACCTTGTGCTCTTGATTGAGGGTGTAAAAGTCATAGCCCTGCATGATTTGGTAGGCAAATTCGGTGTAGGAGATGCCGGTTTCAATCCGTGATTTAACGGAATCCTTGCTCATCATGTAGTTAACGGTGAAGTATTTCCCGACATCACGGAGGAAGTCGATGAAGCTGATGCTGCCAAACCAGTCGTAGTTATTGACCATTTCAGCCTTGTTCGCTCCGTTTTCGAAGTCGAGGAAGCGGGAGAGTTGCCCTTGGATTTTTGCAACCCAGCCATCAACGGTTTCCTTGGTTTGGAGGCTGCGTTCGGCATCCTTAAAAGAAGGGTCACCAATGAGTCCAGTTGCACCACCGACTAAGGCGTAGGGTTTGTGTCCGGCTAATTGGAGCCGACGGCTGGTTAGAATAGCGACCAAGTGGCCCAAGTGCAAGCTATCTGCGGTAGGATCGTATCCTGTATAATAGGAAACTTGTCCCTCTTCTAGTGCTTTGCGGAGAGCTTCTTCGTCCGTTGTTTGGAAGACCAAGCCCCTTTCTTTCAGCTCATCAAAAATGTGCATGTCTGACTCCTTTTTTGTTTCATTTTACTTATTACAGTTTAACAAAATAAGGGTTGATTGAAAAGAGCGAGGGCATTTTGCTATAATTGGGCTAGGTATAAAAAGTGCTACTCTTTTTATTTTTCTTCACACGTCGTCAGCTTCGACTTGCCTAACTTGAGTTATGCCTGCGTCTCGCTGATTCGTTTGAATTCAAAATAGTTTGAGTAATGATTTTTGATTGAAAATAGTATGAGGTAAAACGTGAAACACAAAGCTAAAAAGAATCGAGATGAGGAGGCCTGGACCTGGAGAGATAGTCTGGGTACGGTCTTTCAGGTGCAGTATTTGCTCTTAAAAGTGTTGCTGGCCTTTTTCTGGGGCTTTCTAGTGCTGGGGGCCGGGGCTGGTCTGGGCTACGCAGTTAGCCTTTTTCAAACAGCGCAGGTGCTGGAGGGGCCAGAGTTGGCCCAGCAGGTAACGCGGGTGGCTGGTCAGTCCGAGCTCCGCTATGCGGATGGGAGCTTGATTGACAAGATTGACAGTGACCTCCTGCGCACGCCAATCCACCTGGATCAGGTGTCGCGCTCGGTTCAAGACGCTGTGATTGCGACCGAGGACGAGAATTTCTACGAGCACGATGGGATCGTTCCCAAGGCTGTTCTACGGGCGACATTGGGCTCGGTCTTAGGCCTAGGGAGCTCGAGTGGTGGCTCGACCCTGACCCAGCAGCTGATCAAGCAGCAGGTGGTCGGTGATGCGCCGACATTTTCCCGTAAGGCCGCGGAAATTTTGGACGCCTTGGCTCTTGAAGAAGCCATGTCCAAGGACGATATTTTGATGGCCTACCTCAATATTGCTCCCTTTGGTCGGAATTATAAGGGACAAAATATAGCGGGGATTGAAGAGGCAGCCCAGGGGATTTTTGGCAAAAGCGCTGCCGACCTCAATCTCCCCCAGGCAGCCTTTCTAGCAGGACTACCACAGAGCCCAATTGTTTATTCCCCCTATGCTTCTGATGGCACCTTAAAAACAGAAGAAAACCGAGAGCTAGGGCTAGAGCGGCAAAAAAATGTACTCTTTAATATGTTGCGGACTGGTAAAATTACCGAAGCCGAGTACCAGGAAGCACTGGATTATGACCTGCAGGCGGACTTCCGTCCCGGTGAGCCAACCGAAGGAGAGATGCACCACTATCTCTACCACACAGCCTTGGCTGAAGCCCAAGATGCGATCTACAGCTACCTGATTCAACGGGACCAGGTTTCCGAACGCGAGCTCAAAAATGAGGCAACGGTTCAGGCTTACCAAAAACTGGCCCAGCAAGAGCTTAGCAGTGGTGGCTATGTTGTCAAAACAACCATTAACAAGGCCGTTCATGAAGCCATGCAGGCAGCTGCAGCTAACTTTGGTGGTGTGCTTGATGACGGAACCGGCCGTGTTGAAATGGGGAACGTGCTGCAGGACAATGAGACCGGAGCTGTTTTAGGCTTTGTTGGTGGTCGGGACTATGCGTCCAACCAGAACAACCATGCCTTTGACACTGTCCGCTCACCAGGATCAACCATCAAACCTCTCCTGCCTTATGGTATCGCCATTGACCAGGGTTTGATGGGCAGTGGCAGCATTGTCTCCAACTACCCAACCAACTACTCCAGTGGCCAGCCGATTATGCACGTCAACAGCCGTGGAACCGGCATGATGACCTTCCAGGACGCCTTGAACCAGTCCGTGAATATTCCAGCCTACTGGACCTATCGCCTCTTGCGGGAGCAAGGTATCGATGTCCAGGATTACATGGAAAAAATGAACTACGAGATTGCAGACTATAATATCGAAAGTCTCCCGCTGGGAGGTGGAATTGAAGTGTCCGTCGACCGCCATACCAATGGCTACCAGACCCTGGCCAACAATGGTCGCTACATTGAACGCTACATGATTGCTTCCATTGAAACACCAGACGGCCAAGTGGTTTACGAACACCAAACCGAGCCGGTGCAAGTCTTTAGCACGGCAACGGCGACCATCCTTCAAGACATGCTGCGGGGAGTCTTGAACTCAGGAACGACCACAACTTTCAAATCCCGCTTGCAAGGCCTTAATCCAGGCCTAGCAGGCGCTGACTGGATCGGTAAAACCGGAACCACCAACGATTACGGCGACGCCTGGCTCATGGTCGCAACCCCAGGTGCCACCCTAGGTGGCTGGACAGGCCATGATGACAATTCGCCGATGTCCAACCTCAGCGGCTACAACAACAATGCCCAATATATGGCCAACCTGGTCCAAGCCATTGACCAGGCTGACCCAAGCGTCTGGAAAGCTGACCAACGCTTCACCCTCGACCCAAGTGTCATCCAGTCCTCCGTCCTTCGCGCCACCGGCCAACTCCCAGGCTCCGGCTTGAGCGGACCGACTGTCACCAGCAACTGGGCCATCAACGGTGCCCCCGCTACCACTGAAAACTTCATGGTCGGCGGCAGCGACGCCGATAAACGCTCCGCCTGGAACTCCGTTCGCGGCGGTGGCGGCCCAACTACAGGGAATGGCCGATAGAGATATAAAAACAGGAATCCGCTTGGGTTCCTGTTTTTCGATAGTCTAAACCTTACCGTTCAGGCCAGTCTTTGACGTCCTTGATCATCAATTCAGTGGATTCGAGTCCGCCTTGGCTGAGGTACCAGACGTCGGAGCTAAGTTGGACGATGGCCTTGTCTTGAGCGGCCTTGGTTTCCTGCACTAGAGCATTGTCCAGCAGGTCTTTAGTGGTGGTGTCGTCGCCGCCGATAGCTAGAGTTCGGTTGATGACGAAGATCATGTCGGGATTGATTTCGTGGATGCCTTCAAAGCTGATTTCCTGGCCGTGACGAGAGTCCTTAATATCTGCCTTTGTTGGGTTAAAATGTAAGGTCTCGTAGAGGAAGGCGTAGCGGGATTCTGGGCCAAAGGCCGAGATCTGTCCTTCATTGAGCATCAGGGTAAGGGCCTGTTTATCCGATTTGTCGTTGAGGCCAGCTAGTTGGTCGATTTCCTTGTCCAAGGCT
Source organism: Streptococcus danieliae (assembly GCF_013415245.1). Lineage (GTDB taxonomy): Bacteria > Bacillota > Bacilli > Lactobacillales > Streptococcaceae > Streptococcus > Streptococcus danieliae_A. Next base: position 10,473 of record NZ_JACBXX010000078.1, read on the forward strand.
ACGACTTTTTCTTGGGCTTGGTCAACGGTTTCTTGGCCGAAGAGGCTGGCCAGGGCTAGGATGTTCGCCTTGGTTGTAGGCCAGTAGTCGGTATTAGGAGTGTCAAAATAAATGGTTGGGGCGATTTGTGCCAACTGGTCGAGGGAACTTTCAGTCCGTCTGGAAGCGATAATCACATCTGGTTTAAGCTTGGCGATGGCTTCCAAATCGGGTTCTTTGAGGCTCCCGACATTTTCAATGGTTTCTGGTAGGTTTTGCAGATAGCTTGGTAAGCCTTTTTTAGGAAGGCCAACCAGTTGGTCTACTTTGCCGAGGGCGCGGAGAGTGTCTGCCGCTCCCAGGTCCAGACTAACAATGCGTTGAGGATTGAGAGGGACTTCAACCTTACCCTGCTTGCTGTTGATGGTGACAGTGTTTTCAGCCTTGACGTCGGTAGACTCGTTTTTTTGTCCGCAAGCGGCAAGGAAGAGGAGGCTAAGCCCTAGGATGAGGGCAGAAAATAGTTTCTTGGTCATAAGAAGTGGAAATCCTTTCTAGTTGCGGTAGGTGCAAAGGGTCCGTCCCTGGACAGTGGTCAGGGTTAGATCCATGTCGTAGAGTTCATCGAGGATCGGCTTGAGCATGACTTCTTCGGTCGGTCCGCGATGGAAGATGTGACCGTCCTTGAGGGCGACCATTTCATCGACATACTGGCTGGCTAGATTGATGTCGTGGACAACCATTACAATGGTTTTGCCTAGCTCATCGACCAGGCGGCGGAGCAGGTCCATCATGGCGATGCTCTGCTTGAGGTCCAGGTTGTTGAGGGGTTCATCCAATAGGATGAGCTCTGTATCCTGGGCCAGGACCATACCGATGAGGGCCCGCTGCAGTTGTCCTCCAGAGAGCTGGTCGATGAAGCGGTCGCTGAGGTCGCTAATGTCCAAATAGTCCAAGACTTCTTGGACGCGGGTTTCATCTTCTGGACGGGGCCGGCCTTGGTGGTAGGGGTAGCGGCCGAAGATTACGAGGTCGTGGACGGTTAGCCGGCTCTGGATGTTGAGCCGTTGTTGCAGAAGGGTTAGCTCCTGGGCCAACTCTTGCGAGCCCCAGGCCTGGAGTTCCTGACCTTTTAGAACCAGGCGGCCCTGGTTACACTTGTCCAAGCGGCAGAGAATCCGAAGTAGGCTGGATTTGCCCGCTCCGTTGGGACCGATAAAGGCGGTAAAACAGCCTTGCGAGATGGTGAGGTTGATGTCCTCTAAAATCGGTCGATTACAGTAGCTTTTATGCAGGTTCTGAATATCAATCATGTTTGGTGTTCTCCTTGTAAACGAGGTAGAAGAAGAGGCTGCCTCCGATGACCTCGATCAATTGGTTACTGGGAATCTGTAGCTGGAAAATCTGCTCCGATAAGAATTGGCTGAACACGAGTAGGCAAAAGCCGATCAGGCTGGCAATCGGGAAGAGCCAGGAATGGTGGTAATCACTTAGGAACAGATAGCTGAGATTGGAGACAAGAAAGCCGAAGAAAAGAAGGGGCCCAACCAAGGCGGTGCTGCTGGCAACAAGTAGGACAACAGCCCAGAGAACTTGTTTTTGGATCAGTTGGGTATCAACTCCCAAAAGCGCGGCTGTTTCTAAGTCAAGGGCCAACAAATCGAGCAAGGATCCCTTGCGAAGCAAGTAGAAGGCCGCTAACAGGATCAGGAGCCCCGCCAGTCCTAGCACTGGTAAGTTGATACGCTGAAAGCTAGGTAGCAACTTGGCCTGCAGCTGGTCAAATTCGTTGGGATCCAAGAGGACCTGGAGGAAGGTACTGAGGCTCCGAAAGAGGGTGCCCAGTGCCATACAGGTTAGGAGAATTAGGGTCAAATCCTGCTCCAAAAAGCGATTGAGGGCTGGCTGGAGTAGGAGGAAAAAGAGTAGCTGAATCCCCAAGCTGACCCCAAACTCCGCTAGGGGGCCGAGTTGCTGGGCCAGTAGACTGTGACTGAAAAAGATGGTTGTTGTCTGAATCAGGACAAAGAGACTTTCCAGTCCTAAGAGGTTGGGACTGAGCAGGCGGTTGCCGGTCACCGTTTGAAAACTGATGGTCGCAAAGGCGGTTGCCACCGCGACCAGGGCATAGCTTAGGAGCTTTTGTTGCCGAAGAAGCCATAAGAAGTCCGGTAGCTCTGTCCAATCCCAAAAGAGATAGAGAAGCGAGGACAGGAGGGCAAGTAGCACAAGACCGGCTAGTCTCTTGGTAGTGGGTTTAGGAATAGCTGGCATGGCGGTAGGACCTCCAAATTAATACGAGAAAGACGAGACTACCAGCGATTCCTAGAATCAAGCTGATGGCCACTTCATAAGGGGCAATAATCGTCCGTGCAAGGATGTCAGCGACTAGGAGGAGACAGGCTCCAGCCAGGGCCGTGATGGTCTGGGATTTTTCCAAAGAATCCCCGTAGTAACGGCGAACGAGATTGGGAACCAGGACGCCGACAAAAGGCAGACTCCCAACAGTGACCATGGTGAGACTGGTTGTCAGCGAGATTAGTAACAGAATCAGGAATTCGAGTTTCTTTTGAGGGACTCCCAGACTCTGACTAGTATCCGCCCCCAAGCCCATAATATTGATAGCTGTTGCCAGGCGGGAGCTAGCCAGAACCAGCAAGAGGCTACCAAAAAGCCACTCGTACTGGTGGGTTTGGATCATGGCAAAGGATCCCTGACTCCAGCTGCTGAGACTTTGGACCAATTCAAACTGGTAGGCTAGGAATTGTCCCCCTGCGCTGAGGAGGCCACCATAGACCATTCCGACAAGCGGGAGGAGCCAGGGGGAGCTGGAAAAGAGCTTCCTTAGAATTTTCAGAAAAAAGATACTAAAAAAAAGCGAGGTGCCCAGGGCCAGAATAATCTTCTGAGTGACGGTCGGGGCTGGTAAGAAGAGACTGAGGAGAATCCCTAGCTTGGCGGCATCCGTTGTACCAATGGTTGACGGGGCTGCGAAAGAATTCTGGGTCAGGAGCTGCATGAGCAGGCCGGAGAGGCTAATTCCGGCACCAGCGAGAACGAGGCTGATGGTTCTCGGAATCCGGGATTCTAAGAGCAGGAGCTGGCTGGCTTGGTTGCCGGAAAGCCAGTCTGACCAAGAGAAACTGCCAACTCCGATACTCAGAGATAGGAGGCAGAGGAGTAGGCAGGCCCCGGCCCAAAAACGAGGTTTGTTCATGGATGTAATTGTTCTAACACATTTCAATTTTGTTTGGAAGGTGCTAGAGGCTTCCTTTCTGGTCTTATATGAGTAGTATCCTCTAGTTTGAATAGGAGAGGAGGTTCAAAGGGGAATAGACTTTTGGGACTATCCCTCAAAATCTATGGTGAAATAAAAAATCTATTTATATTGTTAAGATTAGCATAAGAAAAGCAGAGGGTCAAATATTTGTCTGACAATTCTCAGAAAAAATTAAAGGGCTTTCAACCGGGGGAGGATCCGAGTATTTGGAGGTAAAAGACTTGGAGGCTGTGTTTCTGATTTTCCGTTCAAGTCCCTTGCTCTTTGTTCCTATTTATGCTATAATTTTTTGAATCAGTTGTCGTTTGCTCTGCCGAAATATTGTCCGGTCGGGGCTTTCAGCAGTTAAATCATTCCGAAAACGAGTCGATTTAGCTGCTCTTTTTGTGTCTAATTTTAGGCTTTTTGAGGATTGTAATCTATTCTTAAATTTTCTGAAAATTGCAAAGGACAATGGGGGAGCGGCTAGGCACAAGCCTGCGTCCAATAAAAAGAAGGAGTTAGCAACTTGGCAGGACATGAAGTTCAGTATGGGAAACACCGTACACGTCGTAGTTTTTCAAGAATCAAAGAAGTTCTTGATTTACCAAATTTGATTGAAATCCAAACAGACTCATTTAAAGAATTCCTGGACCATGGTTTGAAAGAAGTATTCCAAGATGTACTTCCAATTTCAAACTTCACGGATACGATGGAATTGGAGTTTGTTGGATACGAATTGCGGGAGCCAAAATATACACTTGAGGAAGCGCGTGCACATGATGCCAACCTCTCAGCTCCTATTTTTGTGACCTTCCGTCTTGTAAATAAGGAAACTGGGGAAATTAAAACCCAGGAAGTATTCTTTGGAGACTTCCCAATCATGACCGAAATGGGAACCTTCATCATCAATGGTGCTGAACGGATTATCGTATCCCAGTTGGTGCGCTCTCCTGGAGTTTACTTCAATGATAAAGTTGATAAGAACGGTAAAGTGGGTTACGGTTCAACTGTGATTCCGAACCGTGGGGCTTGGTTGGAGTTGGAAACAGACTCAAAAGATATTGCCTACACACGGATTGACCGGACGCGGAAGATTCCATTTACCACGCTTGTTCGTGCTCTTGGATTCTCTGGTGATGATGAAATCATTGACATCTTCGGAGATAGCCCACTTGTTCGTAACAGTATTGAAAAAGATGTGCACAAGAACCCAATGGATTCACGGACAGACGAGGCCTTGAAGGAAATTTATGAACGCCTTCGTCCAGGTGAACCAAAAACGGCAGAGTCTTCTCGTAGCCTTTTGATTGCGCGTTTCTTCGATCCACGTCGGTACGACTTGGCTGCTGTTGGTCGTTACAAAATCAATAAAAAGCTCAACATCAAAACGCGTCTATTGAACCAAACCTTGGCTGAGCCGTTAGTGGATGCAGAGACTGGCGAAATCCTTGTTGAAGCAGGAACAGTTATGACTCGTGACGTAATCGAGCAGTTGACTCCGCAATTGGATGGCGATCTCAATAAGATTGTTTACATTCCGAATGATTCAGCTGTCTTGACCGAGCCAGTGGTCCTTCAGAAATTCAAGGTTGTATCACCAGTGGATCCTGATCGGGTTGTAACGATTATCGGAAATGGCAATCCAGATGAAAAAGTCCGGACTGTCACTCCAGCAGATATCTTGGCGGAAATGAGCTACTTCCTCAACCTTTCTGAAGGTATGGGACGGATCGATGACATTGACCACCTTGGAAATCGTCGGATCCGGACCGTTGGGGAGCTTCTGGCCAACCAAGTTCGCCTTGGTTTGTCACGGATGGAGCGCAATGTCCGGGAGCGGATGAGTGTTCAGGATAATGAAGCCTTGACCCCTCAACAAATTATCAATATTCGCCCTGTCACTGCTGCCATTAAAGAATTCTTTGGATCTTCTCAGTTGTCCCAGTTCATGGACCAACACAACCCGCTATCTGAGTTGTCTCACAAACGCCGTTTGTCTGCCTTGGGACCTGGTGGTTTGACGCGGGACCGTGCGGGTTATGAGGTGCGGGACGTACACGCGACCCACTATGGTCGGATGTGTCCAATCGAGACCCCTGAGGGACCAAATATCGGTTTGATCAATAACTTGGCCTCTTACGGTCATTTGAACAAATACGGCTTTATCCAAACCCCTTACCGCCGGGTTGACCGCGAAAAAGGTTTGGTAACCAACGAAATCGTATGGTTGACAGCGGATGAAGAAGATGAGTACATCGTGGCTCAGTCTAATTCTTCCTTGGATGCAGAAGGACACTTCCTCTCTGATATCGTCATGGGACGTCACCGCGGAAATAACCAAGAGTATGCAGCAAGCTCTGTAGACTTTATGGACGTTTCTCCAAAACAGGTAGTTGCCGTCGCAACTGCATGTATTCCGTTCTTGGAAAACGATGACTCCAACCGGGCCCTCATGGGAGCCAACATGCAACGTCAGGCGGTGCCATTGATTGATCCGAAAGCTCCTTACGTTGGTACCGGTATGGAATACCAAGTTGCCCATGATTCTGGTGCAGCCGTTATCGCCAACCACGATGGTGTCGTAACCTATGCCGACGCTGACCGCGTTGAAGTCCGTCGTGAAGATGGTTCCTTGGATATCTATAAAGTAACCAAATTCCGTCGTTCCAACTCAGGTACAGCCTATAACCAACGGACCTTGGTTAAGTTGGGTGATAAGGTGGAAAAAGGCGATTTCATCGCCGATGGACCATCCATGGAAAACGGCGAAATTGCCCTTGGACAAAACCCGATCGTGGCCTACATGACTTGGGAAGGGTATAACTTCGAGGATGCCGTTATCATGAGTGAACGTTTGGTCAAAGATGACGTCTACACTTCCGTGCATTTGGAAGAATACGAATCTGAAACCCGTGATACCAAGTTAGGCCCTGAAGAAATTACCCGCGAAATTCCAAACGTCGGACCAGACGCCCTCAGCCACTTGGATGAAATGGGAATTGTCCGCATCGGAGCAGAGGTTAAAGAAGGCGACATCCTTGTTGGTAAGGTAACACCAAAAGGTGAGAAGGACCTCTCTGCAGAGGAACGCCTCCTTCACGCCATCTTCGGGGATAAGTCTCGTGAAGTTCGGGATACTTCCCTTCGAGTACCACACGGGGCCGACGGAGTTGTCCGTGATGTGAAGATCTTTACCCGTGCCAACGGTGATGAGCTTCAATCAGGGGTCAACATGCTGGTTCGTGTTTACATCGCCCAAAAACGTAAAATCAAGGTTGGGGATAAGATGGCCGGTCGCCACGGAAACAAAGGGGTTGTGTCTCGGATCGTTCCTGTAGAGGATATGCCATACCTTCCAGATGGAACACCGGTTGATATCATGTTGAACCCATTGGGGGTACCATCACGGATGAACATCGGTCAGGTAATGGAACTGCACTTGGGAATGGCTGCCCGGAACCTTGGAATCCATATTGCAACACCGGTCTTTGACGGAGCAAGCTCACAAGACTTGTGGGATACTGTCCGTGAAGCAGGTATGGACTCAGATGCCAAGACTATCCTTTATGATGGCCGTACTGGTGAGCCGTTTGATAACCGTGTCTCTGTTGGAGTCATGTACATGATCAAGCTTCACCACATGGTTGACGACAAACTCCATGCCCGTTCTGTTGGACCTTACTCAATGGTTACTCAACAACCATTGGGTGGTAAAGCACAATTCGGTGGACAGCGGTTCGGTGAGATGGAGGTTTGGGCTCTCGAAGCCTATGGCGCTTCCAATGTTCTTCAAGAAATTTTGACCTATAAATCAGATGATGTGAACGGTCGTCTTAAGGCCTATGAAGCGATTACCAAAGGTGATCCAATTCCAAAACCAGGTGTTCCAGAATCCTTCCGCGTTCTTGTAAAAGAATTGCAATCCTTGGGTCTAGATATGCGCGTGCTTGATGAAGATGATCAAGAAGTTGAATTGCGTGATTTGGATGAAGGGGAAGATAATGGCATCATCCATGTCGATGATTTGGAAAAAGCACGTGAAAAAGCTGCACGGGAAGCAAAAGAGGCTTTCGATGCAGATGAATCAAAATAAGTGAACCAAAAAAGAAAGGTAAGATAGAGTGGTTGATGTAAATCGTTTTAAAAGTATGCAAATCACACTCGCCTCTCCAAGCAAGGTCCGTTCATGGTCTTATGGAGAAGTCAAAAAGCCAGAAACCATTAACTACCGGACTCTAAAGCCGGAGCGTGAAGGGCTTTTTGATGAGGTTATCTTTGGACCAACCAAGGACTGGGAGTGTGCCTGTGGGAAATACAAACGCCTTCGTTACAAAGGGATCATCTGTGACCGCTGTGGGGTTGAAGTAACCGAAGCCCGTGTGCGTCGGGAACGGATGGGGCATATTGAGTTGAAGGCTCCTGTATCCCATATCTGGTATTTCAAGGGAATCCCAAGCCGTATGGGCTTGACCTTGGACATGAGCCCGCGTGCTTTGGAAGAAGTTATTTACTTTGCGGCTTATGTTGTGATTGATCCGAAAGAAACGCCATTGGAGCACAAGTCAATCATGACCGAGCGTGAGTACCGGGAAAACCTTCGCCGCTACGGTTCTGGTTCCTTTGTTGCGAAAATGGGAGCGGAAGCGATCCAAGACTTGTTGAAACAAGTGAACTTGGAAGCGGAAATCAAAGAACTCAAAGCAGAACTTAAGTCTGCAACTGGTCAAAAACGGATCAAGGCTGTTCGCCGCCTGGACGTTTTAGATGCCTTCTACAAGTCTGGTAACAAGCCGGAATGGATGATTCTGAATATCCTTCCGGTTATCCCACCAGACCTTCGGCCGATGGTTCAATTGGACGGTGGACGTTTTGCGGCCTCTGACCTTAATGACTTGTACCGCCGGGTTATCAACCGGAACAATCGTTTGGCGCGTCTGTTGGAGCTGAATGCACCTGGAATCATTGTACAAAATGAAAAACGGATGTTGCAGGAAGCGGTTGATGCCTTGATCGACAATGGTCGTCGCGGTCGTCCAATCACAGGACCAGGTAGCCGTCCTTTGAAATCCCTCAGCCACATGCTGAAAGGAAAACAAGGTCGTTTCCGTCAAAACTTGCTCGGAAAACGGGTTGACTTCTCCGGTCGTTCGGTTATCGCGGTTGGTCCAACCCTCAAAATGTACCAATGTGGTGTGCCACGTGAAATGGCGATTGAGCTTTTCAAACCGTTTGTAATGCGGGAAATTGTCGCTCGTGATATTGTCCAAAACGTTAAAGCAGCTAAGAAATTAGTCGAACGTGGCGATGATCGCATCTGGGACATCTTGGAAGATGTGATCAAGGAACATCCAGTTCTCTTGAACCGCGCACCGACCCTTCACCGTTTGGGAATCCAGGCCTTTGAACCGGTCCTAATCGATGGTAAGGCCATTCGTTTGCACCCACTTGTGTGTGAGGCCTACAATGCCGACTTCGATGGAGACCAAATGGCCATCCACGTGCCCCTATCTGAAGAAGCCCAAGCAGAAGCTCGGATCTTGATGTTGGCGGCTGAGCATATCTTGAACCCGAAAGACGGGAAGCCGGTTGTAACCCCATCTCAGGACATGGTTTTGGGGAACTACTACTTGACCATGGAAGAAGCTGGCCGTGAAGGTGAAGGAATGGTCTTCAAGGATGCGGATGAAGCAATCATGGCATGGCGCAATGGCTTGGTGCATGTTCATACTCGTGTCGGTATTGCGACCGATAAATTGAACAAGCCTTGGTCAGAGCAACAACAAGGTAAGATCATGGTTACAACTGTTGGTAAGATCTTGTTTAATGCCATCATGCCAGCAGAATTGCCATACCTCCAAGAGCCAACCAATGATAACTTGGTCAACGGTGTTCCAGATAAGTACTTCCTAGAAGCTGGTCAGGATATTCATAGCGTCTTGGCGGATTTGGAATTGAATGTTCCATTTAAGAAGAAAAATCTTGGAAATATCATCGCTGAAATTTTCAAACGTTTCCGGACAACAGAGACATCTGCGCTTTTGGACCGCTTGAAAGATTTGGGTTATTACCATTCAACCCTCGCTGGTTTGACAGTGGGAATTGCGGATATCCCAGTTATTGCGAACAAAGAAGAAATCATCGAAACCTCTCATGAGCGGGTGGAACAAATTTCCAAACAGTTCCGTCGGGGTATGATTACTGATGATGAGCGTTACAATGCCGTTACAGGTGAGTGGCGTGCAGCCAAAGAGCGTTTGGAAAATGCCTTGACTGCCAGCCAGGATCCGAAGAACCCAATCGTTATGATGATGGACTCCGGAGCCCGGGGTAACATCTCCAACTTCTCCCAGTTGGCCGGAATGCGTGGTTTGATGGCTGCTCCGAACGGACGTATCATGGAATTGCCAATCCTGTCTAACTTCCGTGAAGGTTTGTCTGTCTTGGAAATGTTCTTCTCCACCCACGGTGCCCGTAAGGGTATGACGGATACGGCCTTGAAGACCGCCGATTCGGGTTACTTGACCCGTCGTTTGGTTGACGTTGCCCAAGACGTAATCATCCGTGAGGATGACTGTGGAACCGATCGTGGTCTCTTGATCCGCTCCATCACGGATGGTAAGGAAATGATTGAGTCCTTGGAAGAGCGTTTGGCTGGTCGTTACACTAAGAAGACGGTTAAACACCCCGAAACAGGTGAGGTCTTGGTTGGTCCAAATGTCTTGATTACAGAAGACTTGGCACGGACTATTGTTGCAGCAGGTGTTGAAGAAGTAACCATTCGTTCTGTCTTCACATGTAACACCCGTCATGGGGTTTGCCGTCACTGTTACGGAATCAACTTGGCGACAGGTGATGCGGTTGAGGTTGGTGAAGCCGTTGGTACGATTGCCGCTCAATCTATCGGTGAGCCTGGTACCCAGTTGACCATGCGGACCTTCCACACGGGAGGGGTTGCTTCCAATACCGATATCACCCAGGGTCTTCCTCGGGTTCAGGAAATCTTTGAAGCCCGGAATCCAAAAGGGGAAGCGGTTATCACCGAAGTTAAGGGTGAAGTTGTGGCCATTGAAGAGGATGCATCAACACGGACTAAGAAAGTCTTTGTGGAAGGTCCACTCGGTCAGGGCGAGTATGTTGTACCATTTACAGCGCGTATGAAGGTCGAAGTTGGTGATCAGGTCGCGAGAGGTAGCGCGCTTACCGAAGGGTCTATCCAACCAAAACACTTGCTGGCTGTTCGTGATGTACTGTCCGTTGAAACCTACCTATTGGCTGAGGTTCAAAAAGTTTACCGTAGCCAAGGGGTAGAAATCGGTGACAAACACATTGAGGTAATGGTCCGTCAAATGATCCGCAAAGTGCGTGTCATGGATCCAGGAGATACAGACCTTCTCATGGGTACCTTGATGGATATCACTGACTTTACAGATGCCAACCGTGATGTATTGATCTCCGGTGGTGTTCCAGCAACAGCTCGTCCAGTCTTGATGGGAATTACCAAGGCTTCCTTGGAAACCAATTCCTTCCTTTCTGCGGCTTCCTTCCAGGAAACAACGCGTGTCCTTACAGATGCGGCGATCCGTGGTAAGAAGGACCATCTACTTGGCTTGAAGGAAAATGTTATCATTGGTAAGATTATTCCTGCAGGTACAGGTATGGCTCGTTACCGGAACTTGGAACCAAAAGCGGTCAATGAAGTTGAAACCATTGAGGAGTTGATGGCTCCAGAATTGGAAGTTGAAAAAGAGACAATCGAAGAAGATTTGACAGTTGAATCTTAAACGTAAAAAGGTGTCGGTTTATCCGACCCTTTTTTACATCCAAGGGCTAGATTGGGCAATCCCTTCTTTTTAAGCTCAAATTCTTCCTTTATATGTGGAAATTGTGTATAATATCTTCTAATAAGGGGAATAAGTTTATGTACCAAGTAGTAGAGTTATATGGTGACTGTGAGCCTTGGTGGTTCACAGATGACTGGCAAGATGATACAGTCCAAGTAGAAGCATTTGAAACATATACCAAAGCCCTCGCATTTTTCCAAGATAGGTGCAGTCAGTATGAACAGGATTACCCAGAGATTCGGTATGAAGGGGAGACGATGGCCGCCTTTTGGAAGGAGGGAGAGGAACGCTGGTGTGAGGAATGTGGTGACTACATTCAGCAGTACCATTCTCTTGCTGTGGTTCAAAATGGACAAATTCTTGGAAATCTCTCTACCTTAAATTTGGAAGAATTTCTTCCCCAAAAAGCCTATTGTCAATTTGATCAGGGCTTCAGACGTGCGTAATCTATGGGTCTAGTCGAACAGTAGCATCGACAGGCCCTTTTTCTATAAAGGAGAGACAAATGGCGGTTCAATTATTAGAAAGCTGGTTGCTAGGGGAACAGGCTAAGCTACAGGATAACTACAGGGAGCTCAACACTCTCTGCTTACAGGATCCTCAAATTATTTTTGCAGGCGATTCAATTGTGGAGTATTTTCCGCTCCATGAGTTGTTGGCGAGCTCTAAGTCGATGGTCAATCGGGGGATCCGCGGTTATCAATCCAGTCAATTATTGGAGCATCGCTCCCTGCATTTTTTTGGTCAAAATTTAGAAAAGATTTTTCTGCTTATCGGGACGAATGATTTAGGAAAGGAAGTTCCCCTAGATCAGACCTTGGCCAATTTGGAGCAGCTGTTCTACCTTTTACAACACGACTATCCGCTGGTGGAGATCAAGCTGCTTTCCATTTTGCCGGTTTATGAAAGTGAGGAAACCAGGGCCAAGCTCTATACGCGGACCAATGAGGGGATTCGGAAAATGAACCAGGCCTATGCCTCCTTGGCGGGAGCCTTTCCCCAGGTTGAGTATCTGGATGTGACGGAAGGCTTGCTGGATGATCAAGGCCAATTGCGGGCTGATTTCACAACGGATGGCTTGCATTTGACGGCTCATGGTTACGCCTCCTTAGCCCAAGCCTTGCAACCGCATTTAATAGTCTAATAACCTTGGCAAGGGTAAAGTGGTCTGTTATAATGGGTAAGTTATGAAAAATTTAATTGAAAAAAATAAAGTGGTTTTTGGAGCCATTGCTTTTGCGGCGGTTAGCCTCGCCTTGGTTCTCTATATTGCCAATATCTGGCAAGGGTTCCATTACCTCATGGGGGTCTTTTCTCCGATTATTATTGGCGCTGGCTTGGCCTTTGTGTTTAATGTACCCATGAAGAAGCTGGAAGGCCAGTTGAGAGCATGGAAGGTGAAACCAGGTTTCCAGCGGCCTTTGGCCATGTTCTTGGTTTTGGTCTTGCTCTGTTTGATTTTTGCTGGAGTTGTGGCGATTATTGTGCCAACCCTGACAACTTCTGTTAACAGTCTGACCCATACCGTGCAAGCGGCCGTGCCCCAGCTTGGTTCCTGGTTAGCGGAAACTGGTTTGGTGAATCGGGATCAGCTCCAGGATATTTCCAAGTATCTCACCGATAGTGGGATGCTCAATAAGGGAGCACAGCTCTTAGGCAATTTAACTGGAAACTTAGGGGGATTGGTTGGCAATGTCTTTACCGTTATGATGGCCCTCTTTCTGATGTTTGCCATGTTAGGGAGCAAGGAGCATCTGGCTTCGATTACCAACCGCATTCTGGCTGTTACACTACCGAAGAAGGTGGGGGAGCGTCTCCGCTATGTAGGGAATGTTATGGTGGAAACCTATGATGGTTTTTTGATGGGGCAATTGATTGAAGCTTTTATCATTGGCTTTTTGGTGTTTGCGGCCTATAGTCTGGCAGGTCTGCCCTTTGCATCAATGACAGCGGTTTTGGCAGGGGTCTTATCCTTTATTCCTTATATTGGTCCCTTTACGGCTTGTGGTTTAGGTGCGATTTTTATTTTCACCATCAGCCCTTGGCAGGCTCTTCTGTCGATTGTTGTTTTCCAATTGGTTCAATTGGTCGAAGGAAACTTGATTTATCCACGGGTGGTTGGTTCTCAAGTGGGGCTTCCGAGCCTCTTTACCCTAGCGGCGGCCTTGATTGGGGGCAATCTGTTTGGCCTTGTGGGAATGATCTTCTTCACGCCCATTTTTGCCGTAATCTACCGTTTGGTTAAGGAAGCTGTCGAGGCGAAGGAAGCAGCTGCTTCTCAAAAATAAAAAAATTTTTGCTGTAAAAATAATCGCTCCCTTCTAGGTACATCAAGGGTTGGCGAAAAGTGAAACCATATATTTTTGATTTTAAATGAAAATACCCTTTTAAAAAGGTCGAGAATGTGCTAAACTGTTAGGCAGTTACATTATAGTTAGGGAGGTTGTCTAAATGGTAGAATCGAATTTTCGCGAATATGCCAAAAAAGACAAAGAGTATTTAGTGAAGGACATTGAGGCGTTACGATTGAACATTGGAGCGTCAATTCATGAGTTTTCAAAGGAGATGGATGTTTCCATGGATACCTACTTTTCTTGGAAGTATGGCCGTAGTCATCCAAATCCAAAATCCATTGAAAAAATTGTGGCTTTTATGGAGTCTGATAAACCAGAAAAATTGCGGGAAGAAATTCGCCAGCGTAAGGAAGAAATCCGTCAGCGTCGCTTGGGACGTAAGAGTACACGTGAGTGGACTCAGGAGGACTTGGAGTGGGCTCAGAAATTCCTTAACGAAATTGCCGAATTTCAATCAGACTACCAGCTCAATGAAGCTGAACTCTTGGTTATTTTAAAAATCACACAGAATACTTGGGAAAAATGGACTGAGGGTATGAGCCTTCCGTCTGTTGGTAAGATGTTTGATTTACGAGATCGGATGCGGACTCATCGGAAAGAGCATCCTGTTAACTAGTAGATAAGGAAAAAGAATTGGGGTTGAAGTGACTCCAATTCTTTTTTGTGCTAGAAAAAGGTATAATAGGATTCAGTAAGGAGGAATAAAGCATGAGGTTTTTTGAAAAATCACAAAAACTAGAAGATGTAGCCTATGATATTCGAGGTCCGGTTTTGGAAGAAGCGATGCGGATGCGTGCCAATGGCGAGCAAATTTTACGCTTAAACACAGGAAATCCGGCAGAATTTGATTTTAAGGCACCAGATGAAGTTATCCATGATTTGATTCGAAATGCCCGTAACAGTGAGGGATATTCGGATTCTAAAGGGATTTTTTCAGCCCGAAAGGCAATTATGCAATATTCCCAGTTAAAAGGCATTCCCAATGTGGACATTGATGATGTCTTTATTGGAAATGGGGTCAGTGAGCTGATTGTCATGTCCATGCAGGGACTCTTGGATAATGGCGATGAGGTTTTGGTCCCCATGCCTGACTACCCTCTTTGGACGGCAGCTGTGAGTTTAGGTGGAGGCAAGCCTGTCCACTATCTTTGTGATGAGGAGGCCAACTGGTACCCTGATATGCAGGATATCCGGTCTAAGATTACCGAACGAACCAAGGCCATTGTGGTTATCAATCCCAATAATCCGACAGGCTCCTTGTACCCACGGGAAGTCTTGGAGGACCTGGTTCAGATTGCGCGTGAACACAATTTAATCATTTATGCCGATGAAATTTATGATCGTTTGGTCATGGATGGAAAGGAGCATATCGCGATTGCCAGTCTGGCTCCAGACCTTTTCTGTGTCAGCATGAATGGTCTATCAAAATCCCATCGAATTGCAGGTTTTCGTGTGGGCTGGATGGTCCTATCCGGTGAGAAGAAGCATGTTCGGGGTTACATTGAAGGGTTGAACATGTTGGCCAATATGCGTCTGTGTTCCAATGTTTTGGCCCAACAGGTGGTTCAGACTTCTTTGGGAGGCTATCAGTCAGTGGACGAGCTGCTTTTGCCGGGTGGTCGAATCTATGAGCAGCGAAACTTCATGTACGAAGCCATCAATGCCATTCCAGGTTTGTCGGCAGTCAAGCCGAGTGCGGGTCTCTACCTCTTTCCGAAAATCGACCGGACTATGTACAAGATTGAAGACGATGAACAGTTTGTGCTGGACTTTTTGAAGCAGGAAAAAGTGCTCCTAGTACATGGACGAGGCTTTAACTGGAAAGATCCCGACCATTTCCGGATTGTTTACTTACCACGGGTTGAGGAGTTGGCCCAGGTCCAAGAAAAAATGGAACGATTTTTAGCCCAATATCGTTATTAGTTGCCATTGTTTAGAAAATTCTGATACAATAGGAAGAGAATAATGAGGTGAACTATGGCAACGTTATTGCAAAAAACGACGCGGATTACTTCAATTTTGAAGGAGTCCTATGAGCAATCCCACGATGATATGCCTTTTGCATCGATTGCTCAACGTCTGTCTGAAATCATTGATTGTAATTCCTGTATCATTAATAGCCAAGGTGATTTACTTGGCTATTTTATGCGCTATAAGACGAATACGGATCGGGTGGAGGCCTTTTTTGAAAGTCGGAAACTCCCGGAAGTTTATGCCAAAGAGGCTAGCTTTGTGTACCAAACAGAGGCCAATTTGAATGTCAATTCGACCCTATCCATTTATCCAGTGGAGACCAAGGAGAATTTTCCAGATGGTGTGACGACAGTGGCCCCAATCCATATCACAGGCATTCGCCTGGGCTCTCTGATTATTTGGCGGAATGACCAGCCCTTTGATGAAGATGACTTGATTTTGGTCGAGATTGCTAGCACGGTTGTGGGTTTGCAGATGCTCAACCACCAGCGGGAAATTGACGAAGAGAATCTTCGTCGACGCTCAACCGTTTCGATGGCCGTCAATACCCTGTCTTACTCTGAGTTGCGGGCTGTTTCAGCGATTTTGGATGAATTGGGGGGGACAGAAGGTCAATTGACCGCCTCTGTTGTGGCCGATCGCATCGGAATTACCCGTAGTGTGATTGTCAATGCCCTACGTAAATTGGAATCGGCAGGAATTATCGAGAGCCGGTCGCTCGGCATGAAGGGGACCTATTTGAAGGTCTTGATTCCGGACGTTTTTGAAGAAATTAAAAAGAGGGAATTTTAATGACAAAAGCTGTTTTATCCATTGATTATACAAAGGACTTTGTCGCAAACGATGGCAAGTTAACAGCTGGTCAACCGGCGCAAGCCATTTCAGAAGCCATGGCAGCTGTCAGTCAAAAAGCTTGGGACAATGGCCACTATGTCTTTTTTATGATTGACGAACATCTGGAAGGAGACACCTTCCATCCAGAAAGCCAGCTCTTTCCACCCCACAATATTCGTGGAACGGAAGGTCGTGCTCTCTACGGTCCGTCGAAGGCCTTTTTCGAAGCCCACAAGGATTCTGAGCGCGTGTTTTGGATGGACAAGCACTATTACTCAGCCTTTGCCGGAACCATGCTGGATATCTACTTGCGGGAACGGAAGGTCGACACCCTGGTTTTGACGGGAGTCTTGACCGATATCTGTGTTCTGCACACGGCGATTGATGCTTACCAAAAGGGCTACCAGGTTGAGATTGTGACGGATGCCGTTGCAAGTATCACAGAGGAGCAGCACCAATTTGCCCTTGACCATATGAAAAATGTCTTGGGTGCAAAACTCTACTCGTCAATAGAATTGAATTTTTAACCGATCATCTAGGGGATGGCTTTCCGACCATCCTCTATTTTTCAGGTTTGAAATGTGGTAGAATAAGAAGCTAGGACAAAAGTCTAGGCTCTTGTATTTTAATTAGCGAAATGACTTTGACGCAGTAGTTGATTGGGGCTAACCGGATTGTATGCTGTTAGAGAGTGTCAAATATGGTTTGCGAAGCAAACTTCAATTGTTCACTATAGGAAGAACATACCACGTTCTTCCATTTGGAAGCTCAGTGAGTCAATCCCTGACTCGCTGAGAGGCTTCCGAACCCGGCCTAATCAACCTGAGCCAAGAAATTGGAAAGCAAAGTAAGATCCAGTGGATCTTTTTAGCATGAGCCTAAAATTAAGAGAGCGAATAAACTAATTTTTTTCAAAATTAGTTCGGTCCCACTCCCTAGGTAGGAGTATGACTTGTAATCGTAAAGGAGATAGAATGAAGATTTCACATGAAGAAGTGGCTCATGTAGCCAATCTATCAAAATTAGCCTTTACCGCAGAAGAAACAGAGCGGTTTGCGACGGATCTGACCAAGATTGTCGATATGGTTGAAATGTTAAATGAATTGGATACAGAGGGAGTGGCAGTGACCTCCTCTGTGGTCACCCAGGTCAATGTTCTTCGTCCGGACCAAGCCCAAGCAGGTTGGAATCGGGAAGAGTTATTTGAAAACGTACCTGAAAAAGACAAGGGCTTTATCAAAGTTCCAGCCATTTTCGAAGAGGGGGGCAGTAATTAATGAGACTGCAAGAACAAACAATCGACCAATTACATGATCTCTTGGTCAAAAAAGAAATTTCTGTTGAGGAATTAACCAAGGAAACCTTGAAGGATATCGAGGAGCGGGAAGCAGCACTAGGGAATTTTATTACCATCAGTGAAGAAAGTGCTCTGGAGCAAGCGCGGGCCTTGGATGCTAAGGGAGTTGATGCTGAGAATGTCTTGAGTGGAATCCCGGTAGCGGTCAAGGATAATATTTCTACGAAGGGAATCCTAACCACTGCGGCTTCGAAAATGCTCTACAATTACAAGCCGATTTTTGACGCGACCAGTGTTTCCAATCTCTACCAGAAGGATATGATTGTGATTGGGAAAACCAACCTGGATGAATTTGCCATGGGAGGTTCCAATGAGACGTCCTATTTCAAACCAAGTAAAAATGCCTGGGATCAAAGCAAGGTTCCCGGAGGTTCTTCTGGTGGCTCTGCCTCTGCTGTAGCAGCTGGTCAGGTGCGTCTGTCCTTGGGGTCAGACACCGGTGGCTCTATTCGTCAACCGGCAGCCTTTAATGGAATTGTGGGGATGAAACCAACTTATGGACGGATTTCCCGTTTTGGTCTTATTGCCTTTGCTTCTTCTCTGGATCAGATTGGGCCATTTGCACCGACTGTTCGTGAAAATGCCCACTTGTTGGGAGCCTTGGCTGGTCATGATTTACGCGATGCAACCTCTGCACCGCTGGCTGTTCCTGATTTCACCAGCAAGATTGGTCAGGATTTGACAGGAATGAAAATTGCCTTGCCAAAAGAGTATATGGGGGAAGGGATTGATCCAGCCGTTAAGGATCAGATCTTGGCGGCAGCTAAAAAGTTTGAAGAACTGGGTGCGCGTGTGGAAGAAGTGAGCCTACCCCATAGTCGCTATGGTGTAGCCGTTTATTACATTATTGCCTCTTCAGAAGCAGCTTCCAATCTTCAACGTTTTGACGGAATTCGCTATGGATTCCGAGCAGAAGATATTGAAAATCTTGAGGATGTCTATGTCAAGACTCGGAGTCAAGGTTTTGGGGACGAGGTGAAGCGTCGGATTATGTTGGGGAACTTTAGTTTGTCATCCGGTTATTACGATGCCTACTTTAAGAAGGCTGGTCAGGTGCGAACCTTGATTATGGAGGATTTCCGCAAAGTCTTTGAAGGCTATGATTTGATTATGGGACCAACTGCCCCAACAGTAGCCTTTGATTTGGGGAGCCGTGTGGAGGATCCAATTGCTATGTATCTGGCGGACTTGTTGACGATTCCGGTGAACTTGGCTGGACTGCCAGGCATGTCTCTGCCAGCTGGATTTGCGGATGGTCTGCCGGTTGGTCTGCAGTTGATTGCCAACCACTTCCAAGAAGAAACCCTCTACCAAGCTGCTGCGGCCTTTGAGGCAGCAACAAGCTACCATTTAGAAAAACCTGCGATCTTTGGAGGTGTCAACTAATGAATTTCGAAACCATTATTGGATTGGAAGTCCATGTGGAGCTAAAAACAGCTTCTAAAATCTTTTCACCTGCACCCGCGCATTTTGGGGAGGACCCAAATGCCAACACCAATATCATTGACTGGGCCTTTCCAGGTGTCTTGCCAGTCTTAAACAAGGGTGTTGTAGATGCTGGGATCAAAGCTTCCCTAGCTCTGAATATGGACCTGCATCGGGACATGCATTTTGACCGGAAAAACTATTTCTATCCGGATAATCCTAAAGCTTATCAGATTTCACAATTTGATGAGCCAATTGGTTACAATGGCTGGTTGGAAATTGAACTAGAAGATGGATCAACCAAGAAAATCCGTGTCGAACGGGCGCATCTGGAAGAAGATGCTGGGAAAAATACTCATGGCAGTGACGGGTATTCCTATGTGGACTTGAACCGTCAAGGGGTTCCCCTAATTGAGATCGTATCTGAAGCCGATATGCGCAGCCCAGAAGAAGCCTATGCCTACTTGACTGCCTTGAAGGAAATCATCCAGTACACAGGAATTTCCGATGTCAAAATGGAAGAAGGATCGATGCGGGTGGATGCCAATATCTCCTTGCGCCCTTACGGCCAAGAAGCCTTTGGAACCAAAACCGAATTGAAAAACCTCAACTCCTTTAACTATGTGCGGAAAGGGTTGGAGTATGAGATCAAACGCCAGGCCGAAATCCTGCGATCTGGCGGCCAAATCCGTCAAGAAACACGCCGTTACGATGAGGCAACCGGTGAGACCATCTTGATGCGGGTTAAGGAAGGGGCGGCAGACTACCGTTACTTCCCAGAACCAGACCTACCACGGGTACAGTTGGACGAGGCTTGGATTGAAGCTGTTCGCCAAGAACTACCAGCCTTTCCAAAGGAACGGCGCCAACGCTACCGGGCTGAATTTGGTTTGAGTGACTACGATGCGCGTCAATTGACAGCTAGCAAGTTCCAATCTGACTTCTTTGAAGCAGCCGTGGCCCTGGGTGGTGATCCTAAGCAAGTTTCTAACTGGTTGCAAGGGGAAGTGGCCCAGTACCTCAACGCCAATAATCAGGCCTTGGCTGACCTTGCCTTGACTCCAGAAAATTTGGTTGAGATGATTGGCTTGATTGCGGATGCAACAATTTCGTCTAAGATTGCCAAAAAAGTTTTTGTCCATCTGGCCAAAAATGGTGGCTCTGCGCGTGACTATGTTGAACAAGCCGGCTTGGTCCAAATCTCTGATCCAGCCGTCTTAATTCCGATCATTCATCAGGTCTTTGAGGATCAACCAGCAGCCGTTGCCGATTTTAAGTCTGGTAAGCGAAATGCGGACAAGGCCTTCACTGGTTTCTTAATGAAAGCAACTAAGGGACAGGCCAACCCACAAGTGGCCCAAGCCTTGTTGAAAGAAGAATTGCAAAAATTGTTAGAAGAGTAGCAGACGAGTTAGAAAAAGGTCGAGACACGTTTTGGAGGTCCCGGCCTTTCTCTTGGTTTTAGTACTTTTTCGCTTTTTCTTTATCACTAAGGAGGCTTGGCAAGGTCAGATTGTGAAATTCAATGAGTATTAGGATGAACTTGATACTAGTGTTTGTCTGTAAGAGCTGTTTGACAGCTATACGAAAGGAATTTGTATGGAACAGAATAAATTAGGGACGGCCTCTATTTCGTCTCTCTTACGACAGTTGGCCATTCCAGCAGTTATTGCCAATGTGGTCAACGCTCTTTACAATATCGTTGACCAAATTTTTATTGGTCAAGGAATCGGCTATTTGGGGAATGCTGCGACCAATGTTGCCTTTCCTGTGACCACCCTGTGTTTGGCCTTGGGTTTGATGATTGGCCTGGGGGCGGCAGCTCGTTTTAATTTGGAGCTGGGGCGAGGGAAACAGGCCCTAGCCCAGAAGGTGCTGGGGAATGCTTTTACGACCTTGGTTGTGGCGGGAGTAGTCCTGTGTCTGGTGTTACAGATCTTCTTGGGGCCCTTGTTGACACTCTTTGGGGCGACAGAAAATATCTATGACCTAGCCTTGACCTATACCAGTGTATCGATTTGGGGTGTTCCCTTCTTATTGTTTGCGATTGGCTCTAATCCCCTGGTGAGGGCGGATGGCTCTTCGACCTATTCCATGATGGCTATTATTTCTGGGGCGGTGGTTAATACCCTGTTGGATCCCCTGTTTATCTTTAGCTTTGGTTGGGGCATGGCGGGAGCTGCTTGGGCTACGGTTTTGGGACAATTTGTTTCGGCTCTAATCTTGGCCCTGTATCTCCCACGTTTTAAAAGCGTGCGTCTGCAGCGGGAGGACTTCCGTTTGCAGGGGGCTTTGGTACGATCTTTTGCCTCGCTGGGGATGGCTTCCTTTATTTTTCAATCCTCCAACCTCTTGGTGCAGATTGTGACCAACCAATCCCTGCGTTTTTATGGAGAAAGCTCGATTTATGGCAGTGAGATTCCAATCGCGGTGGCAGGGATTGTATCCAAAATCAATGTCATTATGATTTCGCTGATTATCGGGATTGTTCAGGGCTCCCAACCAATTTTAAGTTTTAACTATGGCGCTCAGAACTGGGGTCGGGTGCGGGAAACGATTCGCATTGCCATTGCTTGGGTATCGGTGATTGGTTTTGGGACCTGGGCCGCTTTTGAGACCTTTCCCTATGAGTTTTTAGCCCTATTTGGATCGGGCAGTCACGCTTATTTTGAATTTGGCATTGCCTATATGCGGGCCTTCTTCCTCTTTTCCTTTGTCAATGGGGTGCAGATTTTTTCTGCCACCTATTTCCCAGCCATCGGCCAGGCCAAGATGGGGGCCAAGATTTCTCTACTCAAGCAATTGGGTCTCATTTTGCCGCTCCTTTTGCTGATGCCCCGCTTTTTCGGGGTCGCGGGACTAGCCTATGCGATGCCCCTAGCTGATTTTACGGCTTTTGTGGTCGCGGGTTGGGCCTTGTGGAAGGCCTATGGTCGGCTTGGCTTTCCTTTTGAAGCAAAAGAAGGGGATATGGTATAATCCCGACTTTATCACCTAGATTTATGAAAACTTAGCTCAAACCCTTGATAGAGCTGAGTTTTTTTGTAAAATCCAACTATTTTTCTTGTTGTATATGGTTGTGTATGGTATAATAGAGTATGGCATTTATCAAAACAACTACCAATAAAGAAGGCCGTACTCACGTTTATCTTGTAGAAGGATATCGTAAGGACGGTAAAGTAAAGCAACGTATTTTAAAAAAATTTGGTCTACTGGACGAGTTAGAGTTGGAAGAACCTGGGATCTTAGAGCGTTTAAAACGGGAAGCTAAGGAAGGTCTACTGACCGATCCAAAAGTATTAAAAATCTCCTATGATCTTCTGGCTCCTATGCATGAACCAGATAAGTCTTATGGATGGATGATTTTAGACAATCTATTCGAGGAGTTAAACCTTACTGAATTCCTGAAGTCTGTAAAATCAAATGCAGATTATAATTTGGTTCAAGTGCTGAAATTATTGGTTTTTCAACGTATTCTGAATCCAGATAGTAAACTAGCCACTTATTCTTCTCAAGTAGACTTA
>NZ_JACBXX010000053.1 GCF_013415245.1 Streptococcus danieliae
CGCAGGTGGTTACCAAAAGGGACCAAAGAAACAACTCCCAAAGAAGTCGCTTTTATTGAAAATTGGATAAACAATTATCCTAAAAAATGTTTGGACTACAAGTCACCAAAGGAATTTCTTAGTGGTGGCTAATTTCAACTTGAAATTTAGCATCCTCCTCCACAATCCCTAAATCAAACTAATTGACTTTTACCAATCATATCAGAAATACCTTTAAATTGGCTCATTAACCAACCATCATCACTCATAATATCATCTCACCAAATAATTCTTTACTAGATGAATCTCACTAGAGAAGGAAGGATAAAACATCTAACCTTCCCTTTGCCAAAAATCCCACTACTATCACATATAACTAATCTAAATTTTATGTTAATGAGTGATTTTTGAAGATTAACTATGAAATATAACTATTTGTCTTTCTTCAATGCTTTTAATATCAATCTCTCCATCCTTGAAGAATAAAGATAGGTTCTTAATGAATCACTTGTTCTCTTTAACTTATATAATAACTTTAAGTCATTATAAATGGAGCAAGATAAGCGTAATTGTTCATCTTTTCTCTCTTTTTCTAATTGAACTTGAGTAAAATCATATAGATATTTGTTACACATAGCTAATTTAGTAATCATCCCTTTTTGAGTGTAGAAGAATTCTTCTATTTGTTCTATTTTGCTAAATGAACGAAACTCCCAAAAATAGAGATACCAGATATCAAATCGCTTAACTGAAAATGTTCTTGTAAACCTTATCAATCTATCACTGGATAATTTAGCAATAATTTCTTGTAATTCATTTAAATCAGCTATTTCTATAAATCTAAAATGCTCAATACTTACTGGGATATAATATTGTTTCCTAGTTAAAGACATATAGTTAGGAATTGCCTTTTCCAAAAATAATTCAACAATCGAGTCTTGACAATTAATAACATAATCAAAATTTTTAGATATCTGATAAATATGCTGATCAATCCAAATCAATAATTTTTCATACAATAAAACAACTTCTTCAAAATACTGACTATTCTCATTATCAATTATTTTTCGAACCTCACGTTTTTGACTATGGAAATAGAAGAAAAAAACTATTGGTAATATTGTCATCAAAGACACAAGAGCTGGTAATCTTAAAAAAACATCACCAATATCTATTTTTATTTGTAGAATACCTTTTAGAGGTTCTTGAAGCTTAGACAAATAATAACTAATATCTCCTCTCACTGCTTTCAACAAAAACGAAGCAAACAAAAATGCCAAAATCATAGGTACACTTATTATATTTTTAAATATAATAAGTAATATCTGTGATAAGCTGAATTTAGATATTCCTAGCCAGACTGAACTTTTTTCACCACTACCATAAGTCACCCAACCTAAACGTAATATCCGAGTCAATCTTAGCAAATAATAATTCAATCTAATTATATAAAGTGTAATCCCTACCTTCT
Source organism: Streptococcus danieliae (assembly GCF_013415245.1). GTDB lineage: Bacteria > Bacillota > Bacilli > Lactobacillales > Streptococcaceae > Streptococcus > Streptococcus danieliae_A. Next base: position 1,451 of record NZ_JACBXX010000053.1, read on the forward strand.
TCATTCTTACTGTAAATTGTCCTAGTTCATGTAAATAATAGCTTATAAAACCATGTGTTTCAATAATTACAAAATCATATATAATTAAAAAAAATAGTATCTCGAACCAAAATATAATTGTTAATAGGTATAAATTACCTCGAGAAGCTTCCATACTCATAGAAACAACTGAATTCACTATAGTTTCCTTAAAAAATAGTACTGTAAACAACAAGATGATTTTAAATATTTTACTAAATTTCATAGCCTCAACTTTCTCATAAATTTATTTTTATAGATTAGTCTCTACAATTTCTATCTATTCAGCATATTAACAATGAATGTATAGCAACCTATTAAACAACTTCGAAAAATCTTTTTCTTAGCTTTCCTTCTCCCATCGATCATATCCAATCATATATTGATTTAATGCACCCATTATAAATCTAAAGTAAGGATTATCTTCATTTTGTATAGTATGCATTTTCAGATTGGGATCCTCTATAAAATCATTTTTCTTAATCTAACTCGTGTTAAAAGTTATTCCACATTTTAGTATCAATAGTAGCATGACTACCTTCCACACAGTATTGATTAGAATACATTTATTCATTAAAAATCAACACTATAGGTTCTTTATAAAAGCCATCACTTCTGTACTTCTAATTTTGAAGCAGTTTTCAGAATACTACTGGAATATCAATTAGTTTTTACAGACAAGTCCTCAATATCTTTAAAATTGAGGACTTCGCGACATTTTGGGGCACTATAACCTTTTAAGAATTAATCGTAGCTGTAGTATACCACCTTGATCTATTCTAAATCGAGGACAAAATTCCCATGCTCATCCTTGTCATAGTCAATAAATTTTGTAGTAATAACCTGAACTACTCTATACTCAGATAACAATTTGATAAAAACACACCCCAAAAGTTACATATTAAATTTAACTTTTGGAGTGCATATCAATTACAAGGCTTTTTATATTCCCTTTCGTTCAAGGGTTCCTACTCCTTCACCAACAAGCCCACTACTTCCACATGATGGGTCTGTGGGAACAGGTCCACCGGCTGGACTTGTTTGAGGGTATAGCCTAGCTCTTGGTAGTGTTTCACATCACGCGCCATGGTGGCGGAGTTGCAGGAGATGTAGACGATGCGGTCGGGTTGGACTTGGGCGCTGCTTTGGATAAAGCTTGGGGTGAGGCCTTTGCGGGGTGGGTCGACGAAGATGACGGTTGGGCGGATGCCTTGGTCGAGCCAGTTCTGCATGGCGCTTTCAGCTTGGTCACAGACGTAGGTGACGTTGGTGATACCGTTGGTTTGGGCATTCTTTTGGCTGTCCTCGACGGCTTTGGGAATGACTTCAACGCCGTAGACGTGGGCGACTTGTTTGGCCAGGGAGAGGCCGATGGTGCCGATGCCGGAGTAGGCGTCGATGGCGATGTCGGCTGGCTGGAGATCGGCCATGTCCATGGCTACTTGGTAGAGTTTTTCAGCCATAGGGGTGTTGACCTGGTAGAAGGATTGGGCGGAGATTTCAAAGTTGTTCCCCAACATTTGGTCGGTGATGGTTTCCTTACCGTAGAGGAGGCGGAATTCCTGGCCGAGGATGGCATTGGTTTTCTGGTCATTGATGTTCTGAATGACCGACACCAGATGCGGAAATTCCTTGGTCAGTTGCTCGATCAGCTGCTCAACCCGAAAGATTTTAGGACGGGTGGTAACCAGCACCAGCATCATTTCCCCTGTGTAGTGAGCACGGCGGACCAGGATATTGCGGATCAGACCGGTGCCTTCCTTTTCATCATAGGGCTTCAAGTCCAAGCGGCGTAAGAGATTGCAGGTCGCCAGAATCAGTGCGTCAATTTCTTTTTCTTGAATGTAAAAATCTTCAATGGGGATCAAGTCATGAGAGTTTTTTCTGAAAAAACCGCTTTCCAGTTGTCCCTGGACCCGGCGAATGGGCACGGCAGCCTTATTGCGGTAGGCTAGGGGAGCGTCAGCTGCCAGGGTTGGCGCTACGTCCAAACTGTCGATGCCCGCAATTTTTTTGAGGTTCTGCTGCACCTGCTTTTGCTTGAACAAGAGCTGCTGGTCATAGTTCAGATGGCCCAAATCGGCGATGCCGGTCCGCAGATAGGTGACATTGGTAGCCTGGTTACGATGGGGCGAGACTTTTAGCCAGTCTTCGACCTTGCCATAACCGATTTTTTTCGTAACCTTGAGGACCCGCATTTGAACGACCTCTCCAGGGAGGGCATTGTCGACAAAAAAGACACGTCCGTCGACCTTGGCAATCCCTTGCCCTTCATGGCTGAGGTCAACAATTTCTACTTCAACAATTTGATTTTTTTCCAAGTTTCTCTCCTATTAATAAAGTGGAGCCTTAGGCTCCACTTTATTATTCAGCAATTAAGGTTTCCAAACCAACCTTCATCATGTCGGTGAAGGTGTTTTGGCGTTCTTCTGCAGTGGTATCTTCTTCAGGGTTCACGAGGCTATCTGAGATGGTCATGATTCCCAAAGCTTCAACATTGTGTTGGGCAGCTAGGTAATAGAGGGCGGCCGCTTCCATTTCGACTGCTTTAACGCCAAGTTTTCCGAGCTCTAGGTTCTCCTTGAAGAACTTGGAGTAGAAGACGTCTGAAGAAAGGACACTACCAACGTGGGTGGTCAAGCCCATGTCTTTGGCAATATGGTAGGCCTTATCAAGTAGATCAAAACTGGCAATTTGTGGGAAATCATACATCGGCCAGTCATTGCGGATGATGTTGGAGTTGGTTGCAGCTGCCTGGGCCAAGACCAATTCCCGGACATGAACATCGCCAGACAAGGAACCAGCGGTCCCCACACGGATTAATTTTTTAACCCCGTAGTCCACAATCAATTCACGGGCATAGATGGAAATGGAGGGCATTCCCATTCCAGTTCCCATAACACTCACACGGTGACCCTTGTAGGTTCCGGTATAGCCAAACATGTTGCGGACTTGGTTAAACAAAACCGCATCTTCTAAAAAGTTCTCGGCAATAAATTTCGCACGGAGAGGATCTCCGGGGAGTAAAATTTTATCAGCAATTTCGCCGACTTTAGCTTCAATATGGATTGACATTCGTTCTCCTTATCGTAAATCTGAGAGAAGCAATCCGGATGGATTCATCCGCCAAACTGCAAATCTCCTGATTCTTTTTATGTGGTTTAAAGTTCAGCTAGGACAGCCTTGACAAAGTTCTTGAAGTTTTCCTTGATGCCTTGGGTCACTTCAACAACTTCCTCATGATTGAGTTCTTCCTGGAAGCCAGCCGCAAAATTGGTAATGGCTGAAATTCCCAAAACCTTCAAGCCAGAATGCGCTGCGACAATAACTTCCGGAACGGTGGACATACCAACTGCGCTAGCCCCCAGAGTGCGGAAGGCACGGATTTCAGCCGGTGTTTCATAGCTAGGACCGGTTACGCCCAGGTAAACACCCTCTTGCAGTTCTAGCTCCAATTCTGCGGCAACCTTACGCGCCCGCGCCCGGTAAGCTCCAGTGTAGGCATCGGACATATCTGGGAAGCGGGGACCAAACTCATCGAGGTTTTCACCAATCAGTGGGTGTTGGCCAGTCAGATTGATGTGGTCCGAAATCAGCATCAAGGAACCTGGACCAAATTCAATTCCTCCGGCAGCATTGGTCACAATGATTCCAGTAGCACCAAGAGCCTTCATCACTCGAACCGGGAAAGTCACAACTTCCATAGGATTTCCTTCGTAGAAGTGGAAGCGTCCTTGGAGGGCCAAGACTTTCCGTCCAGCCAAGTCGCCATAAACTAGCTTACCAGCATGGCCGACAACGGTTGAACGTCCCCAGTTAGGGATGTCTGCATAGTCCACGACAATTGCGTTTTCGACTTCTTCCGCCAATTCCCCCAAGCCTGAACCCAAAATCAAACCAAATTCAGGTGCTGAAATTCCCTTGTCCTGTAGAAAAGCAGCTGTCTCTTTAATCTTATCCATCAATGTCATTCCGTGACTCTCCTTATTTTAATTGATCCAAAAAACTAGATCCAATCATGGATGGCTTCACGCCAAAGTTATCTGCGATTGTTGCCGCAACATCGGCAAAGTTGCCAATCTCGATGTGACCGCTCCCTTCCAGGCTCTTGCTGAACAGCAGGAGGGGTACATATTCACGGGTGTGGTCGGTTCCAACAAAGGTCGGATCGTTACCGTGGTCGGCTGTAATCATCAAGAGATCTTTCTCGCCCATGTTGGCGATGATTTCAGGGATACGAACGTCGAACTCTTGCAAGGAATCCCGGTAACCTTCTGGATCCCGGCGATGACCAAAGAGGGCATCGAAATCCACCAAATTGGTAAAGGATAGTCCCTTGGTAAATTCAGGGTTTTTCAAGGTTTCAACCAACTGATCGACCCCATGCTCATTGGACTGATTGTGGCCCACATCGTGAGAAATTCCGGAACCATTGAAAATATCATTGATTTTTCCAACCGCATAAGTCGGAACGCCAGCCTCCTTCAAGTTATCCAATACAGTTGCGGAAAAAGGAGAGACGGCGTAGTCATGGCGATTAGCTGTCCGGGTAAAATGGCCTGGCTCGCCCACATAAGGACGGGCAATAATCCGACCCAAGAGGGTTGGCCGGTCAAGAGTAATAGACCGCGCATACTCACAAATCCGGTATAGTTCTTCTAATGGAATGATGTCTTCATGAGCCGCAATCTGCAAGACCGGATCGGCAGAGGTATAGACAATCAATTCGCCCGTTTCCATCTGACGAGGACCGAAGTCATCAATAACAGCTGTTCCTGAATAAGGCTTGTTGGCCTCACGGATAATCTTCCGGCCTGAAAACTCTTCAATTTTTTGCAGTAGGTCCTCTGGGAAACCATCCCAGAAGGTGTCAAAAGGCTCTGTGATGTGTAAGCCCATCAATTCCCAGTGACCCGTCATGGTGTCTTTTCCAAGCGATTGCTCTTCTAACTTGGTCACATAACCGGTTGGATTGTCAACGCTGGCAACTGTTTTTAAAGGTTCAGGGCGTTGAATATTCCCCAAGCCCATTTTTTCCATTTCAGGCACCTCAAGTCCGACTGTCTCCGAGATATGCCCAAGGGTATCTGAGCCCGTATCCGGTTCTCCTGCATTAAAGAAATCAGCGGCATCTGGTGCCTCACCAATTCCTACAGAATCCATGACAACCACATGAATACGATCAAATTTTGACATTTTTTTACTCCTATTCTGCATTTAATTCTTTGATGCCAGCTTGGCCAGCAACAATCACGCGTTGAACCATCTGATTAAAGAGGCCATGCTCAACCACGCCCACCATCAAGTCCAATTCCTGGGCTAAGGCCAAGGGATCTGGAATCTCTTCCAGTTGCAAATCAATGATATAGTTCTGCATATCCGTCTTAAAATACTGGTCCCCATCCATTCGGAAGCTCGGCTTATAACCCGCCCGCTCAAACCGACGGAAGACCTGCTGTGCTCCATATTGAACCACTTCAACGGGCAACGGAAAGGCTCCTAGGCGCTTGACCAATTTGGACTCGTCAACCACCCAAATATATTCCTTGGTCGGTAGCGCTACGACTTTCTCCATCAAGAGGGCACCGCCGCCGCCCTTGATACCATTAAGGTCTGGATCCACTTCGTCTGCCCCATCAACGGTCACATCCACCTGGTCCACCTCATCAATGGACTTGAGGGGAATCCCCAGCCCCCTCGCCTGGTCGGCTGTTCGATGTGAGGTGGTCACCCCCACAATCTCCAGTCCTTCTTCTTGGACACGGCGTCCCAGCTCTTCTACAAAATAATAGGCAGTTGACCCTGTCCCAAGACCAACAACCATGCCGTTTTGCACATATCCAGCTGCGTGAATACCCGCTTGCTCCTTTAATTTTTCCATGGCAATACCTCACACTTCAGTTAGTGCTATTATACCAAAAATTCACGGGCTTTGGTAAGCTGAGTCAGTAAAAGCAGAAATCGCTTCCAATGGACTAGGTTTGTGGTGGAAAATATTCAGGAAACTTTCATACTCATTCAAATTCAAAATCTGAAAAAATCCATTCTCTATGGACAATAGATTTAAGGTCAGACCAATGCAAACTTTGAATCACTTCTTGTAGTTTATCAATCACGTCCTCAAGTGTTTTAAAGGC
>NZ_JACBXX010000217.1 GCF_013415245.1 Streptococcus danieliae
GTAGCGACGATCATTAATTGTCAAATGTTTTCCTTTTGTTGTATAATTGTTTTGCATCTCTGTGCCCTTCCTTTTGTTTGTGGTGAACAACAAGTATAGCACGGAGGTGTTTTCTTATACCTTACAAAAGGATTTCATTTGACAACAGGGACTTTTGAAGCTGTTTTGAGGGCTAAACCAAGGCTATCATTAGCCTTGGCCAATTAGCCTAACAGCTCCAAACCTATTATCAAATGAAATCAGACAACTCATCAGAATGAGTTGTAGTACTTATCTAGCAGATAGGATGGGTGGCTAACTTCATTTTAAAATTTTTGTTACCGTTTTCAAAACGAGAAAGTTGAGCGGTTGAAATATAATCTCCTGCCACCTCAGCCAAGGACAAATTTTTAGATTCCCTTAACATTTTAAAAACTTTTCCATAAGATTCCATTTACGTACCCCTATTACTCATATGTAAACTTTTTTGAAGTTAATGGGTAAAAGTATATCATATATGTATACAAATATCTATGTCACAGGAGATTAATTATGAAAAAACAAGCTATTTTATCCTTAATATTTCTTCTAGCAAGTAGTCTACTCGCTCTTAGTTCAGCACAAGAAAATAAACAACATGACATAAAACCTGTCTTATTTCTACAAAACCGTCGATGGTAAATAAAAATCCACCTCTTTTATTCAAGTTGAATATGATATAATTGCTTGGTAACCCTATTTTTACAGATCAGCAAACTAAAAGAAAGGACCCTTTATGTCTGATTTTTTTAAAGTCCATAATATTCATAAATCTTACAAGGAGCATATAGCCGTTGACCAAGTTTCCTTTAACTTACAAAAAGGAGAGATTTGTGGCTTGGTTGGGGAAAATGGAGCTGGAAAAACCACCTTGCTTCGTTTGCTCACCGGACTCATCCGGCCAGATCAGGGAGAGATTCAGGCACAACCAGGTTTAAAAACTGGTGCTCTGATCGAATCCCCCGCGCTCCAACTTCATCTGAGTGCCCAGGACAATCTCCACTATCTGGGACTCCAGTTAGGCATTTCCAACTTAGAAGAGAGAATTGCAACGGTCTTAACCTTAGTTGGATTAGACCAAGTGGATTCGCGTAAGAAGAGTAAAGATTTCTCCCTAGGTATGCGCCAGCGTCTAGCTATCGGTCTGTCCATTCTTCACCAGCCCGATTTTCTAATTTTGGATGAGCCGATCAATGGACTCGATCCGGCTGGTATTCGAGAAATGCGCAGTATTATCCACAATCTTCGCGATCAGGCAGGGATGACCATCCTCATCTCCAGCCACATCTTGTCCGAATTGGAAATGGTCGTTGATCGCTACCTGATTATGCACCAAGGGAAATTGGTCCGACAAATTACGAAGGAAGAGCTGGAAGCCCAGGTTGCAGGATCTCTTTGCTTAGAGTCGCAACAAATCCAAGAAATCACAGCTCTATTAAACAAGCTAAAACTATCTTTCCACCAAGAAGGAACACGCTTTTTCTTACCTGAAGCAACCCCACTCATGCCTCTCTTACAAGAAATTTTGGCAGAAGGTCTAGTCATTGAAGCAGCCTTCCATCAACGCCATTCATTAGAAGACTACTACCTAACACTCATTCATGGAGGAACTCCACATGCTCAACTATCTTAAGGCAGATCTCTATCGTATTCGCCGAGAAAAACGCTTTTTACTCCCTCTAGCTATTCTCGCAGCCCTCTGCTTTCTAACTACAGCCTTTCTTAGAGGGGAACCCGAAGCAGACTCTAGTATCTCCTTCGTCCAAATGATGGGGCAACTCTTCCCCCTCTTCTTTCTAGCCGCTGGTAATTTCTTTCTCGGAGATGACCTACAGCAGCGCACAATCAACTATCCAATTATCCAGCTGAGTAATCGCTTGAAACTGTTAGTCTATAAGGTTCTCGCAATTCTCATTACCAACAGTCTCCTCCTAGTCTTGGCCTATCTGTTCTTCGCTCTTTTTCGAACTAGTCTCGGTGGGGCTTTAGATGTAGGCGCTCTTTCAGTACTTATGGGACAACAACTAGCCATCTATGGCTGTATCAGTCTCTTCTTTATCAGCCTCTACCTCCTCTTTCCCAAACCTGGCCAAGCTGGTCTAACCTTTGTTATCCTCAGTATCTTCTGGGATAGTCTCTTCCGCTTAGTCGTAAACCAAGTTCTCCACTTCGAACTTCCGAGCTGGATAACACTTTTCCTAGCTTCTCAAGCCGACTATCTGCTCAGTCCAGACTTTTTCTTCATACTAATGGTCTACACCTTTATTCTCCTCTACCTCCTCTATCGACTTTTCCAAAGACAGGAATTTAAATAGAGTGAAGTCAAAACATCCTCCGATTTTATTTTCGGAGGATGTTTTCTATTATTTCACAACAATATTGACCAATTTATTCGGTACGGCAATGACTTTGAGGATCTCTTTGTCAGCAATTTCGGCCTGGACTTTTTCATGGGCCAGGACGGTTGCTTGGAGGTCCTCTTTAGAGAGGTCTTTAGGCACCATGAGTTTGGCACGGACCTTACCTTTCAGTTGGACAACAATTTCAACCTCATCTTCCACGAGGAAGGCCTCATCATGGCTTGGCCATGGTACATAGCTGATAGACTGACCAGAAGCGGTGAGGGTTTGCCAAAGTTCCTCGGCCAAGTGTGGGGCAAATGGCGCTAGGAGTTGGATAAAGCCTTTGGCATAGTCGATGTAGAGTTTGTCAGCCTTGTTGGCGGCGTTGACAAAGATCATCAGTTGGGCGATGGCAGTGTTGAATTTGTAGTCTTCAATCTGCTCGGTGACAGCCTTGACGGTTTCGTGGTAGACCTTGTCCAGCTGGCCGTCATTATCAGTGCTTAGCTCCTTGCTGGTGATGAGGCGGTAAACCCGGTCCAGGAATTTCCGGCTGCCTTCCAGACCTTCTTCACTCCAGGCAATGGAAGCATCCAGTGGTCCCATAAACATCTCGTAGACCCGTAGGGTATCTGCTCCGAATTGCTCTACAACATCGTCCGGATTGACCACGTTTTTCAACGATTTGGACATTTTAGCTGGGGTTTGCTCCAATACTTCACCTGTCTCACGATGGATGAAGGCACCATCTCGTTTTTCGACCTTGTCGCTTGCGACCAAAGCCCCTCGGCCATCGCGGTAGCTGGTTCCCAAGATCATACCCTGGTTGAAGAGTTTTTGGAAGGGCTCCTTGGTTGGGACCACGCCGAGGTCATAAAGGAACTTGTGCCAGAAGCGGGCATAGAGCAGGTGTAAAACGGCATGCTCGGCTCCCCCGATATAGATATCGACTGGCAACCACGTCTTGAGCAGTTCTTCGTCGGCTAATTTCTCAGTATTGTGGGGATCAATGTAGCGGAGGTAATACCAGCTAGAACCAGCCCACTGAGGCATGGTGTTGGTTTCCCGACGACCTTTGACACCATCTTCGCGGGTCACCTCAAGCCAGTCTGTCAAGTTAGCCAGTGGGCTTTCGCCGGTTCCGGATGGTTTGATGTCTGAGGTTTTTGGCAAAACAAGCGGAAGCTGGTCTTCTGGGACTGCTGTGGAAGTGCCGTCTTCCCAATGGATGATTGGGATTGGTTCTCCCCAATAACGTTGGCGACTAAAGAGCCAGTCACGAAGTCGGTAGGTGATGGTTTCTTCCCCCATCCCCTTTTCTTCTAGCCAAGCCGTCATCTTCGCCTTAGCTTCTTTTGTATTTAAACCATCCAAAAATTCCGAATGAATATGCGGACCATCTTCGGTATAAACAGCCTGCTCCACATCGCCACCTTCAATTACCGGGATAATCGGTAGGTCGTAAACCTTGGCAAATTCCCAGTCACGCGCATCATGGGCTGGAACGGCCATCACAGCACCCGTTCCGTAGCTAGCCAAAACATAATCCGCGATCCAGATTGGAATCTCCTTGCCATTGGCTGGATTGATGGCATAAGCACCGGTGAAAGCACCCGTCTTCTCCTTGGCCAAATCGGTCCGTGCCAAGTCTGACTTGAGGCTGGCCTGACGCTTATAGTCTGCCACAGCCTCCGCCTGCTCAGGACTTGTAATCACATCCACTAGCGGATGCTCCGGCGCCAGGACTGCATAAGACGCTCCAAACAAGGTGTCCACACGCGTTGTAAACACAGAGAAGCTTTCCTCATGCCCCTTGATCTTGAAATGAACCGTCGCCCCAGACGACTTGCCAATCCAGTTCCGCTGCATATCCTTGATGGACTCTGGCCAATCCAGGTCCTCCAAGTCTTCCAAGAGACGGTCAGCATAAGCGGTAATCTTCAACATCCACTGACGCATGGGCTTCCGCACTACTGGATAACCCCCCCGCTCAGAAGTTCCATCCGGAAGCACTTCCTCGTTGGCAATCGCGGTCCCCAACTCTTCGACCCAGTTTACAGGAACTTCAGCCTCATAGGCCAAGCCTTTTTCAAAGAGCTTGGTAAAAATCCACTGGGTCCACTTGTAATAGTTGGGATCCGTCGTATTGACTTCCCGATCCCAGTCATAGGAAAAACCAAGGGCATTGATCTGACGCTTAAAGTTGGCGATATTCTCTGCCGTAAACTCCGCCGGGTCATTCCCAGTATCCATAGCGTATTGCTCCGCTGGAAGACCAAAGGCATCCCAACCCATCGGGTGAAGGACATTGTAGCCCTGAGCCCGCTTATAGCGACTCAAAATATCTGTCGCTGTGTAGCCCTCTGGGTGACCAACGTGCAAGCCAGCACCAGACGGATACGGGAACATATCCAAGGCATAAAACTTGGGTTTATCCGCATCAGTTCCAGTCTTAAAGGTCTCATGTTCAGCCCAGAATTGCTGCCATTTGGGCTCAATTTCTTTGTGATTATAAAAGCTCATCATCTGCCTCACTTTAACAATAAATTAACCCCATTATACCATGAAAAAATCAGGATAGCCAAGCGATTCCAGCCAGTTTCCTGGCAAATATATGAAAGGTTCCACTTGTCTAATTTGAATCTAGTCGGCTAGACTTGTTGAAACTATGATACCCGCAATTGATTTCAGAGTATCAAAAACACCTTTGTACTTCCCCTTTCTCAGCCACAAACAAAAAAGAACGCAGAAATACTTAGCATTCTACTGCGTTCTGAGTATAAAAAACAAGCTACTTTAAAGCAAGAATATCGTATTGATTTTTATCATTTTTACTATTCCCATACCAATTTAAAATCCCTTGTTCTGCTAATTTCTGCAATCGTTTGCCAATATGACGCCTGCTTCTTCCAGTCAGTTCAACAGCCCTAGATGTCGTTATCCTCTCACCGGAATGATACATATAGTGAACAATAACTTTCTCATCAGTATGCAGATTTTCAAAGTTAGAAAACGACTTCCGAAGAAGTCGCTATATAACTATTTTGAGAGGAACTAAGATAACTTAAACAATTGCCTAGGCTATTCAAAATCCAACTGGGCCTTGCTGGTGAAATAGGTCCGGTAGGCAAAGTAGGAGGCAATCACTGCCGCCAGACTGGTTGCCGACAGCAACATAAACATCACCATGATCTGGTAACGAATCGCATGGACCGGATCGACCCCCGCAAAAATCAGACCTGACATCATTCCAGGCAGGCTGACCAGTCCCACTGTTTTCGCCGAATCAATGGTTGGCTGCATCCCCGTCCGGATGCTCTCCCGTAAAATGTCTTGGGAAGCCAGTTTCACAGACGCCCCGAGACTCAGTTTTTCCAGCACCTGCTGGCGGTTATCTGTAAACAGACGGTGCATAGACCGGTAGGATAGCCCAACAGCTGCCATGGCATTGCTGGCCAACATCCCCGAAATCGGAATTACCTGCGACGGAATAAACTGAATCGCTCCAGAAGCCACCAGAATCCCCAAGGTCAAACCTGTGGAGACCAGAAGAGCCAGGAAAGGATAGAGCTGTTTCTTATTGGGATTGGGGTTCCGCTTATTGGCCTGGCTACTAGCATTGTAGAGAATTACCAGCACCATGGCCAGGCTCAGAAAGACATTGGAAACCTGGAAGATAAACTGGAGAACATAACCCACCAGAATCAATTGTACAACTGTCCGAAGCACAGCCATGGCAATATCCTTGGTCAGCCCCAACTTTTCCTTCTGACTAATCCCCATAGCTACCAGAACCAGGGAAAAAATCAAAACTAGCGATAGATTATCAACCGATACATTTGTCATAGGACTAACCTTCCTCCCTCAACTTGCAATACTTTCTCAGCCGCCGCAATTTCTGCAGCGTCGTGGGTCACTTCAATAATTGTTTTCCCGGATGCGTGGTACTCACCAATTAGGTCATGCACGACCTCCTTGGTCCCTGCATCTAACCCTACCGTTATTTCATCCAGCAGTAAAACCTTTGGCTCAAATAGTAAATTTCGAACCAAAGCCACCCTTTGTTTTTCCCCACCGGACAAATCCGTAATATTCTTGTTTAAAAAAGCTTCAGAAAGGTTGACCTTCCGCAAAGCTTGAACCGCCCGCTGACGATCAAAGGCTAGCTGCCGCACCTCGAAGGGGAAGGCCAAGTTATCCGCGACCGTCTTGCCAAACAAAACCGGCTGCTGGAAGCAATAGGAAACCTCCTGCCGATAGAGCGGCATGTCCAAGTCAGCCAGATTGCTTCCTTGATAGAGAATCTGCCCCTGACTCGGAGAAATCAGCCCTCCCAAGAGCTTCAAAATACTACTCTTACCACTACCAGACGGGCCAACCAGTGTTAACCGCTCTCCCTCTTGAACCGAAAAATCAATCGCCTGCAAAATCGCCTGCCCCTTATCTGAAAAGCCCAGAGACTCCACCGTAAACACTGCCATAGCCGCCACTCCTTCGTTTTTATTTAGAATAATTCTAATTATATTCTTTCCCAGCCCTCCTGTCAACCACTTGGACAAAGATCATAAAAGTCAGACAGTTTTGTAAGCGCGCTATAACCAAGTATAATCGAGTAGAGGCTAATTTCTAGTCCCTCTCACACCACCGTGCGTGCCGTTCGGCACACGGCGGTTCAACTAACTTTTAACGCATGTCGTTTAAGATAGAAATCTAGACAAGAAACCAGTCCTCTTTTAGTAAGGGCTGGTTTTGATATAGCTCGCTTTAAGACTGACTTTTGTGCCACTAGTTGATAGTGGTTACCCCAGCCAGATACTTTATCGGCTATCCATTTCGGAACACCTAGTTTCAGAAGTCCCCATAGTCGTCTCGATTTTTTCTTCCATTGCTTCCAGATAATGACTCGGATACGAGTTCGTAAACGCTCATCTATTTGCGTCAGTATCGTCTTCATATTACCAAGTGAGAAGTAATTTACCCAACCGCGGATAACCCAATTTAATCGTTCAATCCGTGTCGTTAGGTCAATGCTCCACTTCCTCGTCGTTAGTCGCTTCAGCTTGCGCTTAAAACTCTGTACACTATCTTGATGGGGACGGCATTTCCAGCCTTTCGGAGATGTGC
>NZ_JACBXX010000148.1 GCF_013415245.1 Streptococcus danieliae
TGTGCTGTGCTGTGCTGTGCTGTGCTGTGCTGTGCTGTGCTGTGCTGTGCTGTGCTGTGCTGTGCTGACGAGTCTACCATAGCTGTCTCCTTTGTCAATCCTTTTATAAAATTTTCTTTAGGTATGTTAGTCCAATTGTCGTATATTATAAGACTTACCCACTAGTATCATAGCATACAGGTCTCACATTTGAAAGCCTATCCAAGAATTCCTGCAACCTACTCAGTCCTTACTTTAAAATTCGTTCCTTGTTCGTCATAGCTATTCCCTAACTTTCCTGCTAAATTCCTCTCCCTTTTTTAGCACAAAAGTTACCCCTCCCCACACCAAAAAACCAACCTCACATCAGCTAACTGAACTTTTCAGTCTCTGTCATGGGGTTGGTTTCATTTTCTCTAGTCGCCGGTCCTGCTCACCAGTCATACTGGGTCAGCTGGTATTGTTCGATCAGCTGGTTGAGTTTGTGGTTGTAGTTGCTGTCAGTGGCGTAGGTACCTGTGAGGGCCAGGGTGGCGTCTTGGTAGCTGGTGGTGTTGGCCTTCCAAGTTCCAGCGTAGATAGGCTGGGAGAGGACTTGGGCATAGTCGGTGAGGGAGGCATAGTAGGAGGGATAGCTGCGGAATTGGTCTTGGATGTCGGAGAGGTTGCCCTTACCGTCGTCTTCTTGGGTCCAGAAGGTGGCGCTTTGGCCTTGGTAGGTTCCTTTGATGCCGAAGAGGTTATGATGGGGTGGCTGGGCTAGGCGGCTGGTGCCGCGTTGGGATTCGAGGAGGGCCTGGGCGATCATAACGGAGGCGTAGAGGCCGTACTGGTTGGCGATTGCTTGGGCATCAGGGGCGATGTTTTGGACGAAGCTATCTTCGGTGCTGATGGTGTAGTCCCCTTGCTGGGTGGTGAGGGTTTGGTAGGCGAAGAAGCCCAAGCCCAGCGTTACTAAGGTCAGGGCTAAGAGGCCACGGCCTTTTTTTCTCTTGCGCATGCTTGACTCCCTTCTTCCAATTTTTCTTTAGTCTAACAAGAAAAAGGCGAGAAGTAAAGGAAAAACTAGGCTTGCCAAGGGTTGTAAAAACGGCTGCCCTGAGCCCACATGAGGTAAAAGGCGAGGATCAGGGTTAGGAGGGCTAAGACGAGGAGGAGATAGTCCTGCCAGGTCCAGGGTTGGCTCCAATACCAGGTTCTGCGTTTTTCCTTGCCGAAGCGGCGGAGTTCCATGGCGCAGGAGATGGTTTCGATGCGCTCGAGGGAGGTTAGGATGAGCGGGAAGAGGATCAGGGCGTTGCCGCGGATTCGTGCCAAAAGAGGTTGTTTGGTGGACAGATCCAAGCCACGCGCCTGCTGGGATTTACGGATGATGACAAAGTCTTCTTGGACATCTGGAATGTAGCGCAGGGTCAGGCTTACTGCATAGGCAATACGATAAGGGACCCCAATCTGGTTGAGGCTGGCCGCAAATTGGCTGGGGTGGGTGGTCAAGAGAAAGACCAAGGCCAGAGGCAGGGTGGCCACATACTTGAGAAAGAGGTTGGCCAGGTAGAACAACTGCTCCTGGGTCACACTATAGGGACCGATACCGGCCCAGAGTAGGCGGCGGGTTCCATAGATGTCCACCCCATACTCTGGTGCGAAGAGGTAGACCATGAGCAGGTTCATGGCTGCAAAGAAGGAGGCAAAGTAAATCACCCAGCGAATGCTGGCCCAAGAAATCCGCGAGAGGGCGAGCCCCAGCAAGGAGAGCAGGGCAATCGCCAGCAAGAGGCGCGTATCATAGGTCAACATGGCCGCAATAGAGGTCAACAAGAAAAACAGAAACTTACTAGCACCACTTAGCTGGTGGATCCAGCTAGTGCCTGCCTGATAGCCGATAAACTGATTCATGCTTGCTTCCTCCTTTCTTGGTAAAACTGGGAGAGGGCCAAGGGATCCGCCTGAAGCTTAGCTGCCAGCTCAAAAAGCGAGGTCGTCCGCAAATGGGCCTGGGCAAGGAGCTCCGGTTGAGACAGGAGCTGGCGCGGATCCTGGTCGGCGATGATCTTTCCTTGATCCAAGACCAGAGCCCGGTCGGCATACTCCAACATCAGCTGCATGTCATGGGTAATCATAACAATGGCATGCCCCAAGCCTGCTAGCTCCTGAAGAAAGTCCATCATCTCCCGATAATGGGCCTGGTCCTGGCCGGCCGTCGGCTCATCCAAAATCAAGACCCGGGGTTCCAAAACCAAGATGGCTGCGATGGTCACCCGTTTTTTCTGACCATAGGAGAGGGCCGAGATGGGCCAATTCCGAAAGGGGGTCAGGCCACAAATTTCCAAAACAGCTGCGACCTTGGTGGCCACTTCTGCTTCTGCCAGACCTCTGAGCCGCAAGCCACGCGCCACTTCATCAAAGATCATGGTTTGGGAAATCATCTGGTTGGGGTTCTGCAGGACATAGCCAACTTGGTTGGCCCGATCCGCCAAGGATTGGTCGGTGACTTCCTGACCCTGCCAGCAATACTGGCCTTGAGTAGGTAGGTAGCCTGATAAGAGCTGGGCCAAGGTTGACTTTCCAGTCCCATTTTTCCCAAGTAGAGCGACCAATTCGCCTTGCCGCAATTGCAGATTCAAGTTCTCAAACAGAACTGGTCTTCCCGGGTAAGCAAAGGACAGGTTGGTCCACTGGGCCAAGACCTCTGCCTCTTGCCCAGAATTCGCTGGGGAAACCTCTGGTAGGGAAAGCTGGGGCAACTCCAAGGCTGCGAGATGATCCAAGGGCTGGTCAGCACTCAGTTCCATCCCCAACTCCCGCAGGACAGTCAGATAGAGAGGTTCACGAATCCCGGCCCTTGTTAAAAGAGAACTACCCAAGAGCTGATTAGGACTGCCATCAAAGGCAATCTGGCCGTTTTCCATCAGGATAATCCGGTCCAGACCTAGTTCCAAAACCTCTTCCAGGCGGTGTTCAATAATAACCAGGGTTGAGCCTGTTTCCTCGTGCAGGCGGCCCAGCAGCTGTAAACTTTCATGGGCTGCCTGGGGATCAAGGTTGGCCAGGGGTTCATCAAATAAGAGGAGGGGACTTTCATCAATCAAAACACCTCCGAGACCAACGGCCTGCTTCTGCCCACCTGATAAGTCCTGAGGCCGCTGCTGGGCTAGGTCAGCCAGACCGAGCTTGTCCAGCCAATAGGCGACCTTGTCACGAATGACACTGGTTTCCAAGGCATCATTTTCTAAGGCGAAGGCCACATCCTCAGCCACCGTCTGGCCGATAAACTGGCCATCGGTATCCTGAAGAATACTGGAAATCAAGAGGGAACGCTCAACAATGCTGGACGCCAGTAAGTCCTGTCCTTTAAAGAGTAGCTGACCTTGGATCTGACCCTTATAGATATGAGGCACCAGGCCATTTAAGCATTGCCCCAGGGTTGATTTGCCAGACCCAGAGGGTCCAATAATAGCCACTTTTTCTCCCTGCTGGATGTCCAGGTTGATGTCTTTTAGCGTTGGTTCAGCTTGACTTTGGTATTGAAAGGAAAATTCTTTAAACTGAATGAGTGGTAACACCGATTTTCTCCCCTTTTTTCTTCTATTTTATCATAGATAAAATATAAAATAGACAAAATCCATAGATTGAATTTTGTCCATTTCACTTATTCTTTGGTCAAACTACCTGTTTGAACTTGATTCTTGGCGTACAGGTTCAGCAATAAGCTTCCTGCAATGGCAACAACGAGGGCATTGATTCCGCCCGCAACGATTCCTTGGGCAAAAACCTTATTGGCCGCCTCTTGGTAGATTAGAATATCCAAGACTGGTGCGACCAGTCCCCATAGGATGATATTGGCTATAATCTGAACCAGGTTAAAGGTTAGCAGTCCTTTTGTCTGGAGCTGGCCGACTTGTAGGGACAAGCTCTTCTTGGTTATTCCAACAATCAACCCAAAAAGACCGGAGACAAAGATCCAAGACCACCAAGGATTCCCAAATTGAAGAAGATCCTTGACAGCGTGGCCGATAAAACCAATCAGAAATCCAACGAAGGGACCATAAACGACTGATAGCAAGGCCTGGACGGCGTATTGCAACTGGATCGAGGTATTGGGGATAGGTGTAGGAATACTGATGAGACCAACCACAATAAAGAGGGCAGCTCCAACACCGATAGCAACAACTTGTTTAATAGATAATTGTGACATTCTAAAACTCCTAAATTTTCTTCAACTGAATCGACCACTGAGGTCCAACGCCAACATTGTAGGCCTTGGAGAAGGACCCCTGATTGATGGCCAGACCTAGCCGGTAAACCGAGTTCACATAGAGGACTGGCTGGCCGATACGAACATCCGCAAAGGACTTGCCATAGACAACCTGATTTTGGTAAACCAGCATATCATTGTTGTAGATGGTTACCTCGAACCGATCGCCAAATTCGGGACTGAGCTTCTGGAAGTCCTCCCGTTTAATTGAGGTCCAAAGCGAACCAAAGCGCACATCCAGGATATCGACAACACCTTGAACCCAATCCGGCCCCTGAGTTGTTTTCACAACCGGAATTTCAACAATCCGCTCGACACTTAGTTCGGGACCGACCTCTTCAAAGCTAATGTGAGCACTGGCTAATTTAGCCCCTGTGTAGGCATAAACATCGCGACCGTGGAAGGTGTAAGAATGCTCCGTATTGGCACGGCGGTTGGAAACCTCTGAGATTTCCCGCACGGCTACCACCTGATCCTTGATGTAGGATAAGGTCCCATTATCCGGTGTGACGATGTATTGATTGCGCTTGGTCAAGGCCACCACGCTTTTACGCTTGGAACCAACTCCTGGATCGACCACCGAAACAAAGGTCGTTCCCTCCGGCCAGTAATCAATGGTTTGAAAGAGCCGATAGCTGGCCTCTTCAATATGATAGGGAGTAATGTCATGCGTGAGATGATGAATATTCAAATCACGTGCCTCTTCCAGAGCCACCCCAATCATGGCGGAAACAGCTCCATCTACCAAGCCAAAATCTGACTGCAATACTAATAACTGATTCATCATTCCTCCCAACAAAATGGTCGCTTCATTTATCGATTATTACAATAAATGAAAGAATTCTATTTTCGAATAGACCTCTAGTCTAGTCCATTTTGTCGTCTTTAGCAAGTCATTTTTCGGTTTTTCTTTATAAAAATTATTTATTGAGCGAAATTCTATGGAAAGAACAAGAATAACTGAACAAAATTCTAAAAAAGAGGGGGAATAAATGAACTATCGGCAAACATAAAAAAGTGGGCTAGAACTAAAATGAAAAACATCCGTTCTATCCCACTCCTCTTTTAGACTCATCCGAAAAAGAACTACTCGACCTTACCTTCTGAAGTCGCTTGAAAGCGGAGTTGGCCATCCAAATAGGTTGCGTGGAGGTCTAGTTGCGGAGTCCAGATTAAGAAGTCAGCGGCTGCTCCTGGTCGGATTTGGCCGCAGTCGTCTTCTAGGCCAACTGAAAGGGCTGGATTAAGAGTCGCCATCCGCAAAGCCTCTTCCGGATTACCCAAGCCCCACTCAACGACATTTTTGACACCATCCTTGAGTTGGAGGATGGATCCGGCTAGAGAACCAGAATCTTTAAGGCGGGCCGTTCCTTCATGAACAAGGACCGGGAAATCGCCCAGCTGGTAATCGCCGTCTGGCATCCCGCCTGCCCGCATGCAGTCGGTAATCAAGGCAACTTGGTCCAGGCCTTTCTGATCCAGCAAAATTTGGCAGGCTCCCGGATGGACATGGTGGCCATCACAGATTAGTTCTGCAAAGGTATGAGGTAGTTGGTACATGGCCCCAACCATACCCAACTCCCGATGGGTCAACCCCCGCATGCCATTATAGGCATGAACCCAGACACTGGCTCCTGCCTGCACAGCTGCCCGAGCTTGGTCAAAAGTCGCATTGGAGTGTCCCAAGGCAACGGTAACCCCTTCTTGGGTTAGGGTTTTGACAAACTCCTCAACTCCGTCCCGCTCAGGGGCTAAGGCAATTTTTCTAATGTGACCGTGTGCTGCTTGCTGCCAATCTCGGAATTCTTCCAAATTCGGATCTTTCATATAGGCTGGATTCTGCGCTCCTTTGAATTCCTCCGTGAAATAGGGACCTTCAAAATAAATTCCTTGAATTTTTGCTCCCTTAGCTTCCTGGTAGCGAGTTCCAATTTGTTCCGCTACTTGACGTAAATCTCCTGTATCTGCAGTCAGGGTTGTTGGGAGAAAGCTAGTCACTCCTGTACTAAGAAGTCCCTCACTCATGGTCGTTAGAATTCCATCAATATCCTTATCCATGACATCCACGCCTGCAAATCCGTGAATGTGGGTATCCACCAGCCCGGGACTCACCCAGTACCCCCGATAATCACGGATTTCCCCAGACTCTGGTCGCTGGGCCTGCCATTTGCCAAAACGACCATCTTTGATTTCTAAAAAACCTGCTCCCTTTTTCTCATAGGGATAGAAAAAAGCATCTGCTTGAATATAGTAGTTCATGATCCATCCTCCTTGTTTTTATTATACACTTTGGTGTCAAAAAATAAAATGGTATAGACCGATTTCTCTAAAAAACAATCCAGGCAACTGCACTACACAATTGCCTGGATTATTACTTTATGACAGGAAATGATTTCAAGAAATTAGATGAAAAGGTTATTCCTCATCTTCTCGCTTTTTCCGCCCCACTAAACTTAGAGCTGTCAGCATTCCCGCTCCTAGGAGCATAGCTGCATGCGATAGTTCTGAATTTTCTCCTGTATTTGGAAGAACCGTTACTTGTTCCTCATTAGCTCGATTTGAGCTGTCAACTACGCCCCTAGAATCTGCTGTTGATCCTGTGTTCTCATTTGTAGGTTTAGCTGAAAAACTAACTTTAATAAGAACCGCAAGCTCCTCAACTGATCCATCTGGGTAAGTCACAAGTACCACAGTCGGCTTATCACCTGCTGTGCTAGTATCCACTGGATACTTGAAGGATACTTTCGTTCCTGCTGGAAGTTCAGACAAGTTGGCAATGGAATCTTCCGCCTTCGGTGTAGAACCTGGCTCAACTGTTTGATCCTTAGCGACTGGAGTGTTCTTATCTGCATCTGTTGCAGACTTAGATACCTTAACGGTCACTGGGACTTCTTCACTCGAACCATCTGGGTAGGTTACCACTACTGTAGCTGGTTTATCGCCTTCACCTGTCGTGTCTACTGGATCCTTGAAGGCTACCGTAGTACCTGCTGGAAGTTCAGACAGGTTGGCAATGGAATCTTCTGCCTTCGGTGTAGAACCTGGCTCAACTGTTTGATCCTTAGCGACTGGAGTGTTCTTATCTGCATCTGTTGCAGGCTTAGATACCTTAACGGTCACTGGAACTTCTTCACTCGAACCATCTGGGTAGGTTACCACTACTGTAGCTGGTTTATCGCCTTCACCTGTCGTGTCTACTGGATCCTTGAAGGCTACCGTAGTACCTGCTGGAAGTTCAGACAGGTTGGCAA
>NZ_JACBXX010000024.1 GCF_013415245.1 Streptococcus danieliae
CCAAACCTTAAAATCCATTGTGAATAGAGAATGGACAAGGTCCTTTCTAGATACGTAGTGGTTTTATATTGTTGTATTTCAAAACTAAGCATCCATTATTTTTCAACTTTTGATTTTAAATGAGTATTAGAATTATTTCACTTCCTAAACTTAGGGAAGGATATCATTTTTTATGAACTTGATGATGAATAGCCAAGGCCCTGATATTATTTTTTAAAAGAATAAGCAACGGGAATGATTCTTATAAATGAAATCGCTAACTATTCTGAAAATTGTGATATAATTGAATTTGAATCAGAATATTTAGTTTCTTCTGAGCATAACAAAAGGTTCTTGTAAGAATTTTCAGAAAATTAAGTTGACTTTTCTAGTAGATTTTATTACAATGGGTTAAACTTAAGTAGTTAAAGGAGATATAGTATGAAAAAGAGTAAGCTATTTGCGGTAGCAGGCGTAGCTCTGTTATCGGTGGGTGTATTAGCGGCTTGTTCATCTTCAAGCAGTGGAGAGCAATCTACATATTCATTTGTGTACGCGACTGATCCAGATAATTTGAATTATTTAACGACTGGTAAAGCTTCAACAGCTGATATTACGTCTAATAATATTGATGGTTTGTTGGAGAATGATCAGTACGGGAATCTAGTACCTTCTGTAGCAGAAGATTGGTCTGTATCTAAAGATGGATTGACCTACACTTATAAAATTCGTAAGGGAGTCAAATGGTTTACTTCTGAGGGAAATGAGTATGCTGAAGTAAAAGCTCAGGACTTTGTAACTGGTCTTAAATATGCTGCAGATAATAAAGGGGAAGCTCTTTACGTATTACAAGATTCTGTTAAGGGTTTGAAAGACTATATCGATGGTAAGTCAAAAGATTTTGGTACAGTTGGAATCAAAGCAATTGATGATTACACATTGGAGTATACATTAACAAAACCTGAGCAATACTGGAATTCTAAACTAACATATGGAATTACCTATCCGGTAAATGAAGACTTCTTGAAATCCCAAGGAGAAAACTTTGCTAAAGCGAGTGATCCAAGTACAATCCTTTACAATGGTCCATACATCTTAAGTGCTGTGACAGCTAAGTCTGAAATTCAGATGGTTAAAAATGAAGGCTATTGGGATAAAGACAATGTTCATTATAAGACAATCAAGTTAACTTATGATGATGGTTCTGATTTAGACTCAGTAATTAATGGCTTTGATAAAGGAATCTATTCTGGTGCTGGTTTGAACCCTAATTCACCAGGTTATAAGAAGTTCCAAGAGAAGTATGCAGATAACATTGCTTACCGTCCACAAGATGCAACAACTTACCTGTTAGGTATGAATATTGATCGTCAGTCTTACAAGTACACAGCTAAGAAAACTGATGCAGAAAAAGAATCTACCAAAAAAGCTTTGTTGAATAAAGATTTCCGCCAAGCATTGACTTTTGCATTTGATCGGGAGGCATATGAAGCTCAGATTCGTGGAGAAGAAGGAGCACTGAAACCTTTACGGAATCTTTTTGTCCCACCTCAATTTGTACAAGCTGGGGGTAAAGATTTTGGAGAGATGGTTAAGGAGCAATTAGCTGATAAGGAAGAATGGAAAGACGTTGATTTAAGCGATGCTCAAAACGGTCTTTATAATCCAGAAAAAGCAAAAGCTGAATTTGCTAAGGCTAAGGAAGCTCTTCAAGCAGAAGGAGTACAATTCCCAATTCGTTTGGATATCCCTGTAGATCAAACAGCTATTACAATGGTTCAGCGAGTTCAGTCTTTGAAACAATCCATTGAGAAAAACTTGGGTTCAGAGAATGTTGTCATTGATATTCATCAAATGTCATCAGATGACGTAAATAACATTACCTATTTTGCTGAAAATGCAGCTCAAGAAGATTGGGATTTGAACAATAAGGTCGGTTGGGGTCCTGACTATCAAGATCCGTCTTCTTACTTGGATATCTTGAAACCAAGTAGTGGTGAAAGTACAAAAACATATCTTGGATTCGATTCTGGAACAAACAATGCAAATGCACAAAAAGTTGGTCTAGGTGAGTTTGAGCAGTTGGTAACAGAGGCTGGTGGAGAAACAGCCGACATTCAAAAACGTTATGAGAAGTATGCGGCAGCTCAAGCTTGGCTAACAGATAGTGCTTTGATTGTCCCAATTGAATCTAAAGGAGGAAATCAAGGTGTTGCTCGTATCAAACCATTTAGCGGTCCATTTGCTTGGTCAGGTAATAAAGGTGGTTCCACTTTGTATAAATACCTAGAACCTAGCGATGAAATTGTTACAAAAGATGAGTATGAAAAAGCTCAGAAAGAATGGAATGAGAAACGAGTAGAAAGCAATAAGAAGGCTGAAGAAGAAGCTAAATCTCACGTGAAATAATAAGTAGGGATAGAAGTTTTCAGTGACAACTGTTTTAGGATAAGTGATCACTCATTTATTGAATTCTCTGTTAGAACAAGGAGAATCAAAAGCAGTAAGCCTTGCGGGGGTGGGATAAAGAGCTTTTCAGATTTGAGAAGCTCTATCCCACTCCCGTTTTTGAAATGAAAAGGATGATTCGATGAAACGTTATATTTGGATGCGGATTTTACGTTCGCTCTTATCGATTTTCTTGGTGACTACTATTATTTATTCAATTGTTTATACAATGGTCCCTCGAAATCTTATTTTTAAACAGGATCCTAACTATAATAAGATTGCAAAAACACCAGATAGCAAGACAGATTATGAAAATACAGTCTTTGAGCGAATGGGATATGTGGATTATTATACAAGTAAAGAGCTCCAGGAAAAAGCTAGTCAATTGGATTCCTCAGTAACTGTTGAAGCAACAGAAAGTAATAAGAAAATTTATGAAGATTTCATAAAAAAAGAAGGACGTGGTTGGGAACTTTTCCAATTCCAAGATAGTAAGCAGTTTTATGCAGTACGTCAAGTCCCAGCGTATGAGCGAGTTTTTGATTTTTACAAAAATCTCTTTCAAATTGACCATCCTTGGAAAATTCAAGATGCTTCTAATCCTGATTTGAAGCGCGGAATTTGGATTGAAAATGATCCAGCAATCGGCTGGGCTGTTGTTGGTTCAGGAACCCAGCATAAGTACTTGCTATACTTCAATAATCAGTTCCCATTTGTTCATCAGAATTTTATTAAATTGAATTTGGGAATTTCCTATCCAACTTATTCTAATGTTCCTGTTCTTCAAGTTATCAGTCAAGGACAAGGGCAGTCTAAGGTCAGTGAAGTACAATTTCCAACTGGGAAAAAGATGTCTTCTATTGATATTTATTCTCGAACTTATAAGTCACCAAGTAAAGCGGATGCACAGGACATTGCGAACTTTGGTGAGGGTGACGCTTATACTCAAACTCAAACAGTTTATCAGTCACCGTCCATGCTTGTAAACTCTGCAATTATTGGTTTAGTAGGTGTTATCATTTCTTATAGCTTAGCAGTTCCTTTTGGAGCTTTGTTGGCACGCTATAAGAATACAGCTATTGATAGTCTGTCTACAGCTTTCTTGACATTCTTAATGGCTATTCCAACGATTGCCTTGGTTTATCTTGTTCGTTTGTTAGGCTCGTTTATTGGATTACCAGATTCATTTCCAACTCTTGGTGCAGGAGATTGGCGTTCATATGTGCTTCCAGCAGTTATTTTAGGGATTTTAGGTGTTCCTGGGTTAGCTATTTGGATTCGCCGTTACATGATTGATCAGCAGTCTAGTGACTATGTACGTTTTGCTCGTGCAAAAGGATTATCTGAAAAGGAAATTATGAGGAGTCATATCTTTAAAAATGCTATGGTTCCAATTGTTGCGGGAATTCCATCTGCGATTATCTTAGTCATTGTTGGAGCTACCTTGACAGAATCTGTATTTGCTTTTCCAGGTATGGGTAAAATGTTGATTGACTCTGTCAAAGCAGCTAATAATTCAATGGTTGTTGGATTGACCTTTGTGTTTACAAGTTTATCGATTTTAGCAAACCTTCTAGGAGATTTGTTAATGACTGTTCTAGATCCTCGTATTAAACTCTCTTCGAAAGGAGGCAAATGATGTCTCAACCAGATGTATCTAAATTTACCTTTGTGAAAAGAGATGATTTTGCCTCAGAAGTCATCGATGCTCCAGCTTATTCTTACTGGAAATCCGTTTTTAGGGAATTCTTAAAAAAGAAAACAA
Source organism: Streptococcus danieliae (assembly GCF_013415245.1). Taxonomy (GTDB): domain Bacteria; phylum Bacillota; class Bacilli; order Lactobacillales; family Streptococcaceae; genus Streptococcus; species Streptococcus danieliae_A. The sequence goes on from NZ_JACBXX010000024.1 coordinate 4,193, forward strand.
CTGTAGTTATGTTGGCTTTGTTAGCAGGAATTGTCCTTATGAGTTTCCTATATCCATTGATTTCGGATTACAATCCTAATGATGTCAGCAAGGTGAATGATTTTAGTCTTCGATTTATCAAACCGAATGGAGAATATTGGTTCGGAACGGATAATAATGGACATTCTCTATTTGATGCTGTTTGGTTTGGAGCTCGTAACTCCATCTTGATTTCCGTCATTGCGACAATTATTACCACAGGTTTAGGAGTCATTGTTGGTGGAATTTGGGGAGTTTCCAAATCTGTAGATAAGGTAATGCTAGAGATTTATAATATAGTATCTAACATCCCTCAACTTCTTATTGTTATCGTATTGACCTATTCTTTGGGATCGGGTTTTTGGAATTTGATTTTTGCTATGAGTATTACAGCATGGATTGGTGTTGCTTACTCTATTCGTATTCAGATTCTTCGCTATCGGGATTTAGAGTACAATTTAGCTAGTAGAACACTGGGGACTCCATCCAGCAAAATCATTGTTCGTAACCTTCTCCCACAGTTGGTATCTGTTATTGTAACTATGTCAGCTGCACAGTTACCGTCTTACATTTCATATGAGGCGTTTTTGTCTTACTTTGGTCTTGGATTACCAGCCACAGTTCCTAGTTTAGGACGTCTTATCTCTAGTTATTCTCAGAATGTAACGACGAATGCTTATTTATTTTGGATTCCACTAACAGTCTTGATATTGGTTTCGTTGTCTTTCTATATTGTTGGACAGAACCTAGCGGATGCTAGTGATCCACGTACGCATAGATAGGAGAAAGAATGGGAAAAGAGATTATTTTAAGTGCTCAAGATGTAGTTGTGGAATTTGAAGTGAGGGATCGGATCCTCACAGCCATTCGAGGGGTTTCTTTAGATTTATACCAAGGAGAAGTTTTAGCCCTAGTTGGTGAATCTGGGAGTGGTAAATCTGTATTAACAAAGACATTTACAGGAATGTTAGAAGAGAATGGTCGAGTGGCCAATGGTAGTATTATTTACCGTGGTCAAGAGCTAGCGAAGATTGCTTCTAATACGGAGTGGGCACAAATACGTGGTCAGAAGATTGCGACTATTTTCCAAGATCCGATGACTAGTCTAGATCCTATTAAGACAATCGGAAGTCAAATTACAGAAGTTATTACGAAGCACCAAGGGAAGACAGCATCTGAAGCTAAAGAAATGGCAATTGACTATATGGATAAGGTTGGTATCCCAGATCCTGAACGTCGTTTCCATGAGTATCCGTTTCAATATTCTGGAGGGATGCGCCAACGGATTGTTATTGCGATTGCGTTAGCGTGTAAGCCGGATATTCTGATTTGTGATGAACCAACAACGGCCTTGGATGTAACTATCCAAGCACAGATTATTGATCTTCTCAAACATTTGAAACAAGAGTATGGATTTACGATTATATTCATCACCCATGACTTGGGGGTTGTTGCCAGTATTGCGGATAAGGTAGCGGTGATGTATGCTGGCGAGATTGTTGAATATGGAACAGTGGAGGATATTTTTTATGATCCTCGTCATCCGTATACATGGTCACTGTTATCCAGTCTTCCTCAATTAGCTAGCGAAGATGGGGAACTCTTTTCTATCCCTGGAACTCCTCCGTCTCTTTATACTGAATTAGCTGGAGATGCTTTTGCTTTGAGGTCGGACTATGCATTGGCTATTGATTTTGAAGAAAAAGCTCCTATTTTTCAAGTATCAGCTGACCATTGGGCAAAAACTTGGCTTCTTCATGAACATGCCCCTAAACTTGATAAGCCAGAATTGATTGCGAATCTCCACGAGAAGATCAAATCTCAGATGGCATATATGAATAAGACAAGGGAGGGATAGGATGCCAGAAAAATTAGTTGAAGTCAAAGATTTAGAAATTTCCTTTGGAGAAGGTAGTAAGAAATTTACTGCGGTAAAGAATGCGAATTTTTTCATCAATAAAGGAGAGACTTTCTCATTAGTTGGAGAATCAGGGAGTGGTAAAACAACGATTGGGCGAGCGATTATAGGTTTGAATGAAACGAGTTCGGGAGATATTCTCTTTGAGGGGCGTAAGATTAACGGTCCGCAGAGTCGTGAAGAAGAGAAAGAACTTATTCGTAAAATCCAGATGATTTTCCAGGACCCGGCTGCTAGTCTTAATGAACGAGCTACTGTTGATTACATCATTTCGGAAGGTTTGACAAATTTTCATCTATATAAGGATGAGGAAGAACGTCAGCAGAAAGTTCGAAATATTGTAAATGAAGTTGGATTGCTTGCAGAGCACCTTACTCGTTATCCTCATGAATTCTCTGGAGGACAACGTCAGAGAATTGGGATTGCACGTGCACTTGTCATGCAGCCAGATTTTGTAATTGCGGACGAACCTATCTCTGCTTTGGATGTGTCTGTTAGGGCCCAAGTCTTAAATTTATTGAAAAAATTTCAGAAAGAATTAGGTTTGACCTATCTATTCATTGCCCATGATCTTTCAGTTGTTCGCTTTATTTCAGATCGTATTGCGGTTATCTATAAAGGGGTTATCGTAGAAGTAGCAGAGACGGAAGAATTGTTTACAAATCCAATTCATCCATATACTCAATCTCTGTTATCTGCAGTACCAATTCCCGATCCAATTTTAGAGCGTCAAAAAGTATTGAAAGTATACGATCCGAACCAGCATGATTATAGTGAGGAAGAGCCAGCGATGGTTGAGATTTGTCCCAATCATTATGTTTGGGCTAGTCCAAGCGAGGTTCAAGCCTATTTGAAGGCACAGTAGATTTTAAACAGGAGTTGAGGTCTCTTCCTCGACTCTTTTTTTGAAAAAAATTTAAAAAAGTTGAACAAAACTCTTGCCAAGGTGAGCCGAGTGTTGTATACTAAGAAAGTCCTGAAGGGAGAGTTCCTTAAACGGGACAGTTAGTGGATAAAGGTTCGGTTCATCCGAACCAAGCCAAAAAAACTTCAAAAATTTTTCAAAAAAGTGTTGACAAAGATTTGAGGTTTTGATAAACTAATGAAGTTGTCTCGTGAGAGACATGACCTTTGAAAACTGAACAAGACGAATACCAATGTGTGGGACACTAGAAATAGTGCCCGGCAAGAAAAAAACAATAAATCTGTCAGTGACAGAAATGAGCAGTAGCTCAAACTTTTGATGAGAGTTTGATCCTGGCTCAGGATGAACGCTGGCGGCGTGCCTAATACATGCAAGTAGAACGCTGAAGAAAGAGCTTGCTCTTTTGGAAGAGTTGCGAACGGGTGAGTAA
>NZ_JACBXX010000240.1 GCF_013415245.1 Streptococcus danieliae
TATAGCGCTTTGACGTTGTATTGAGGCTCACAAAAGGGAAAAATCGCTACTTTACCGTGGCGATTTTTCTTTTTGCAGTTCAGTAATCCCCCGTCAGAACTGAGGTTCGAAACAACGGGAATGATTCTATAAAAATCAATTGCTTCACTGAAGAATACTAATTTAAAAAACTAGATATCGATAGACTACCATTTTTAAGTAAAAATTTCAATCTATTTTTTCGCACTTATGCAATAAATGCACATATATAATAATAAGTATCATCCCTCCCTTTTATCAAAACTTCTCCTAGACAAGCCCCAATTCCCCACAGCCTATTTTCCCTTCAAAATTCTGGGGCTCCTTTTAGAACTATGATAAAATAGAGAGACTAGAATCTGAAAGAGGACAATCATGAAACGATTTATCCAGTTCCTACTGGTTATACTTTTATTACTACCATCTTTACTGCCAACTGCCACAGTGGTTGCTGCTGACGATTTTAAAACAACTGCCAATAGTGCCCTGGTTTTTGAACAAAACACAGGGAAGATTTTATTCGAAAAAAATGCTGATAAGTTAGTTGGAATTGCCTCCATCTCTAAATTGCTGACCAGCTATGTTGTACTCGATGCTATCCAGGCTGGCGAGCTTGATTGGAAGACCAAGGTTCCGATTAAAGATTTTGCCTACCAACTGACTGTGGATTCCTCTAGTTCCAACGTCCCCATGGAGGATCGCGAGTATACGGTCGAGGAACTGCTACATGCCATGTTACTTTCGTCCGCCAATTCTGCAGCGATTGCCCTGGCTGAGAAAGTCTCTGGCAAAGAAAAAGACTTTGTCAAGCGGATGGAGGACAAATTGGATAGTCTCGGGATTCGAGATTACAAGCTCTATAACTCATCCGGTTTAAACGAAAATGCCCTCAACATCATCGCCAATGGAAAAAATCAAGAGAATCTTATGTCGGCCAATGCTCTGGGTGTGATGGTTTACAACCTGCTCAAGGAACATCCAGAAATCACGGAAATCACAGAAAAGAGTCAAGCAAAGTTTGGGAAAGAGACCATTTACGCAACCAATCAGCTCATTCCCAACATGCCCCGTTTCCGAAATGGGGTTGACGGTCTCAAAACCGGTAGTTCGGCTGAGTACGGAGATTCGATTATTATCTCGACAACCGAGCGTGGCATGCGTCTCGTCAGCATTGTGCTCAGTGTTGAAAATCCAGATCAAGACCCCAACGCCCGTTACAATGCAACCATTTCCCTCCTTAACTACATCTCCCGTACCTTCTATGCCAATGTACTAGCCGCCGAAGGCGAGCCCTATGAAGAATTAACAGCTCTGATTAAAGATGGCAAAAAATCCCCAATCACTCCTGTTGCCAAAACCGATGCCATCTTTATCCAACAGGGAGGCAGTACAGCAGACTTAAAAATCAAATGGGAGACCGACCCCAAAGGGTATCAAGCCCCGATTAAAAAAGGAGAGTTTGTCGGCTACCTGACCTATAAAGATCCCGAACCAATTGGCAAAGGCTATATCCAAGGTCAAGAACCAAAATTCGCCATGGTTAGCCAGGAGGATGTGGACCGTAGTAACTTCCTCAAGGTACTCTGGAATAACTTCGTCCTCTTCGTCAATGAAAAACTTTAGTGAAAACCACAAAGACGCCCCCAATCAATGGATACCAACCTTGATTGGGGGCGTCTTTAGTTAGTAGAGCTGTCTCAGCTACTGCTAGCCGACACTTCCTTCCATTTCGTAGCTAATCAAACGGTTGAGTTCGACAGCATATTCCATTGGAAGTTCTTTGGTAAAGGGTTCAACAAATCCCATAACAATCATCTCTGTCGCTTCTTGTTCAGACAAGCCACGACTCATGAGATAGTAGAGCTGCTCTTCAGAAATCTTGGAAACTTTCGCTTCGTGCTCCAAGGCCACTTGTGAATTGTGGATCTCATTAAATGGAATCGTATCCGATTTTGACTGATCATCCATGATGATGGTATCACACTCAATATGGCTTACTGATTTTTTGGAATTGCGGGCAAAGGTTACCTGACCACGGTAGTTTACTTCCCCACCACTCTTGGCAATTGACTTGGAGACAATGGAAGAGCTGGTATGCGGAGCATTGTGGATCATTTTCGCACCAGTGTCCTGTACCTGACCTTTGTTGGCAAAGGCGATCGAGAGCATGGTTCCACGCGCTCCTTCTCCCTCCAGATAAACCGATGGGTACTTCATAGTCGTTTTGGCACCGATATTGCCATCAATCCATTCAACAGTCGCGTTTTTCAAGGCCTTGGCCCGTTTGGTTACCAAGTTGTAGACATTGTCAGACCAGTTCTGGATGGTGGTGTAACGAACATAGGCTCCTTCTAGGGAGAAGATCTCAACGATGGCCGCATGCAAGCTGTTGCTGGAGTAAGTGGGTGCTGTACATCCCTCAACATACTGAACACTGGCTCCTTCATCAACGATAATCAAGGTCCGCTCAAACTGACCGGTATTTTCATTATTGATTCGGAAATAGGTTTGTAGGGGAATGTCCACCTTGACACCCTTTGGCACATAGATAAAGGTCCCCCCTGACCAGACTGCACTGTTCAAGGCTGCCAACTTGTTGTCCGTTGGCGGAACCAATTTGGCAAAGTATTGCTTGAAGAGTTCTGGGTATTCTTTCAGAGCCGAGTCGGTGTCCGTAAAGACAATTCCCAACTTCTCAAACTCTTCCTTCATATTGTGATAAACCACTTCTGATTCATACTGGGCCGAAGCTCCCGCCAAATAAGCCCGCTCAGCTTCTGGAATCCCAATGCGTTCGAAGGTTTCCTTGATTTTCTCCGGAACCTCATCCCAAGAGCGAACAGGGCGATCTGATGGTTTTTGGTAGTAGATGATATCGTCAAAGTTGATTTGCGACATATCAGCTCCCCAAGTCTCCAGCTCCATCTTCTTAAAGGTCTCATAAGATTTCAAACGGAAGTCTAACATCCACTGAGGTTCCCCTTTTGCCGCCGACATTTCACGGATAACTTTCTCACTCAAACCTTTACCGGTCGAGAGAATGGGATCCACATCATCATGAAAACCAAATTTATATTCCCCCAAATCAATTGGCTTGGGTTCTACGCGTTCATTTTCAGCCATTATTTTCCTTTCATTTCATTTACTTCCAGTGCTTTTTTCAAAGCATTCCATGCAAGAGTGGCACATTTAATCCGCTGCGGGAACTGCGCAACCCCTGACAAAAAGGCTGCATCCCCGAGCTGGTCGGTCGAAGATAGTTCTAGCCCTTGTACCAAATCAGAGAAATCCTGGGCTAGAGCTCGAACCTCCTCTTCCTTTTTCCCAATCACAACATCGGTCATCATCGAGGCAGAAGCTGTTGAGATACTACATCCCGAATTGATAAAGGAGATATCTGTAATCCGGCCCTCTTCATCCTTGACCAAAAAGAGTTGGATAACATCGCCACAGGTTGGGTTGTTTAACTGGATAGGCTCGACACCAGACAAACTCCCCTGATGGTGGGGGTGTCTGGAATGCTCTGCCACGAGGGTTCGATAGAGGCTATTTAATTTAGAAAGTGCCATTGAAAAACTCCTTTGTTGTCTCCAAGGCCTGGATGAGACGATCGCAATCTTCCTTGGTGTTGTAGACATAGAGACTGGCCCGTAGCATGGCCGGCACTCCTAGATAAGCCAAGAGAGGTTGGGCACAGTGGTGGCCGGCACGGACTGCAATCCCTTCATAATCCAAAGCGGTCGCCACATCATGGGGGTGGAGTCCAGTTAGGTTAAAGGACACCAAGCCACTTCGACCTTCCGCTGAAGCCGGTCCATAGATTTCCAGCCCGTCCACTTTCTGCAATTCTTGCCAGAGATAGGTGACCAGTTCCTGATCGTGGGCAGCCAAGCGCTCCATCCCCAAATCTTCCAGATAGTCAATCGCCGCGCCCAAGCCAATCGCTTCTGCAATCGGTGGCGTCCCGGCTTCCAGCTTCCAAGGAAGATCGGTCCAGGTTGATTCTTGCTCAAACACAAAGTCGATCATCTCGCCGCCAAATTCCACGGGTTCCAAGGCTTGTAACAGTGCTTCTTTCCCGTAGAGAACACCAATCCCCGTTGGCCCCAGCATCTTGTGGCCCGAAAAGACTAAGAAATCTACATCCAAGTCCTGTACCTGAACTGGTAGATGGGGAACTGACTGGGCACCGTCCACTACTAAATAAGCACCCACTTCATGAACCCACTGGGCAATCTCTTGAATCGGGTTAATCACCCCCAAGACATTGGAGACCTGGGCCAGGGAAACAATTTTAGTCGCTGGATTTAACTTGGCCCGTAAATCATCCAGGTCCAGTCTGCCCTCTTTCAGGTAGACATAAACCAACCGAGCTCCGGTACGTTGGCACAGCTGTTGCCAGGGAACAAGGTTGGAATGGTGTTCCATAACGGAGATCAGAATTTCATCGCCTGGTGCCAACTGAGCTTCTAAGCCGCGAGCCAAGTGGTTCAAGCCCGTCGTTGTTCCTCGGGTAAAGATAATTTCTTTCTCAGAAGCTGCCCCGATAAAGGCTGCGACTTTTCGTCGCGCTGCTTCATAGGCCTGGGTTGCCGACTCCCCCAAGGTATGGACACCGCGGTGTACATTGGCATTGATTTCTTGGTAATAACGATCCATCGCCTCGATTACAGATCGCGGCTTTTGGCTAGTTGCTGCACTATCCAAATAGACTAGATCTTCTTCATGGACCTGTTGGTCGAGAATAGGGAAGTCTTTTTGGATCTGCCGACCGTCGATTGGCTGCATGGCTACTCCTCTTGTTTATCTTTTGCTTAACTTATCTTCAATAACTTGAATCATGTCGTCGCGAACTTCTTTAACGGGAATTTCAACAATCACGGCTCCCAAAAAGCCACGGACAACCAGGCGTTCAGCAGTTGCCCGATCCAAACCACGACTCATAAGGTAGTACAAGTCCTCAGGGTCAACCTGGCCGATGGAAGCTGCGTGTCCTGCAGTAACTTCGTTCTCGTCGATCAACAAGATTGGGTTGGCATCAGAACGAGCCTGGTCTGACAACATCAAGACCCGACTTTCCTGTTGGGCATCTGCACCTTTGGCTCCACGAATAATGTGACCAATTCCGTTAAAGGTCAAAGTTGCCTTCTCCAAGATAACCCCGTGTTGGAAGATATTTCCAACAGAGTTGGAGCCGTGGTTGGTGATCCGGCTGTCAATTCCTTGGACCTGTTTTCCAGAGGACAGGGCTACAACCTTCATGTCCGCATGGCTTCCACGTCCCACTAAATCCGTATCAAAGGCTGCAACAACATTTCCTTCGTTCATGACACCCAGAGCCCAATCAATGGTTGCATCCTGGCCAATCCGGCCACGACGGGTGATATAGGTGGTGACGTTTTGACCCAGGCGATCAATCGCAGAAAATTTCACCTGGGCTCCGGCTTTGGCAATCACCTCAACCGTAATGTTGGCTGTCGCTTTTTCTTGCCCTTCACCGAGGGTCTCGATGCGTTCCAAGTAAGAAAACTTACTGTTCCGACCTGCAATCACCAAAATGTGCTTGTTAAAGGGAACGCTAGACTCACTGTCCTGGTAAAAAATACCTTCAAGGGGTTGCGTGATCTCCACATTGTCTGGGACATACAAAACTGCCGCACTGTTAAAATAAGCTGTATGGTAGGCAGCCAATTTATCCTCATCGTAGGCTAGGGCAGACATAAAAGACTCTTCCACCAGTTGGGGAATCTCCTCTAAAACTGTGGCTAGATCTGTAAACAGAACGCCCTGCTCCACCAATTCAGGAGATAGTTGTTCCAAAACCGTTTGGGTGCCGACTTGGACCAGCTTAGGATTGCTGTTCAGATCCGTGAAGGCCGGGACATTCCCAGATGCCTCACTCAGTTCCAAATGGCCATCTCCCAAATTCCAACGGTGAAACTTCACCCGCTCAATCTTGGGCAAGTCCAACTCTTGAATTTTATCAAAGGCTTGCAAGCGCAAGTCTTGCAGCCAAGCAGGCTCAGCCTGTGCTTGCGAAAATGCCTGAATTTGTTCTCTTGTCATCAGTTCCTCCTTGGTAGGTCCTTAAACTTCTTCCTTGTAATCAAATCCGAGTTCTTCTGCAATTTTCGCATACCCTTCTTGTTCCAAACGGGCTGCTAATTCCGGACCACCTGAAAGAACGACTTTCCCTTCCATCATCACGTGTACGGCATCTGGTTTGATATAGTTCAACAAACGTTGGTAGTGGGTAATGATCATAGCCCCAAAGCCTTCTCCACGCATGGCATTCACACCTTTGGAAACCACTTTAAGAGCATCGATATCCAAACCGGAATCGATCTCATCCAAAAGGGCAAAGGTTGGTTCCAGCATCAACAATTGCAGAATCTCATTCCGTTTTTTCTCCCCACCAGAGAAGCCTTCATTGAGGTAACGCTCTGCCATTTCTTCCTTCATGTTAAGAAGGGCCATTTTTTCATCCAACTTAGTGATAAAATCACGGACAGAAATTTTGTCTTCTTCCTCTTTACCAGAGTTCATAGCTGCCCGGATAAACTCCGCATTGGTAATTCCAGGGATTTCACTTGGATATTGCATCGCCAAGAACAAGCCCAGCCGTGCCCGCTCGTCAACTTCCAGTTCCAAAATGTTGACCCCATCCAACAAAACTTCCCCTTGGGTTACTTCGTAGTTAGGATTTCCCATAATGGCTGCCGACAAGGTTGATTTACCGGTCCCGTTTGGTCCCATGATGGCCGCAACCTCACCTGTTTTAAGGGTCAAGTTAACCCCCTTCAAAATTTCCTTATCCTCAATGGACACATGGAGATCTTTAATTTCCAATACTGACATGATTTTATCCTTCCTTCTAGGTAATACGGTTTAAGTATAACAAGAGACTGGGACAAAAGTCTAGCCTCATTGACTTTGGCTACCAAAATGCCTTTGACGCAGTAGCGGATTGCCCTCTTCATTCGCTTTTCAAGCTCGGAAGAGAGCCTAATCAGCCTTGCGGGGATGGG
>NZ_JACBXX010000099.1 GCF_013415245.1 Streptococcus danieliae
AAAGCAATTCCTATTCTGATGTTTTTTCCACTTATCAGTTTACTAGGAATTGCTTTTTTTTGCACTCTGAATTACAAAAAAAGTTGCATGGAGAGAAAGCTTTCCACACAACTTATTATAGAACCAAAAAATCCCCCTCCAAAACGGAAAGGGGATTATGTATCAATGTTTTCCTTCAAACAAGGCGTAATGCAAGGGCTCTAGGGATGGTCCATCCCAGACCTCTTGGTTGGAGACTACTAGGTCCCAGTCTGCTAAATGATTTAGTGGACAGGCTTCTTTAACCGTCACGAGTAAGGTGTAGTCCTTTTGTGAACCACGGAAGATCACTTCTAAGCGACCAGACCCTTCTTCTATTGGTCCAAAATCGATGGTTTCAAGGACTTCTTCATAGGTCGCAAAAGCAAAGTTGGGGTCTGTCTCCTTGAGCTGGATCAGTTGACGAATGCGGTCCAGGGCTTGGAGGACAAAATCCAGGCGGTTCCAATCAATCTGGTTGACTGCGTCTGGGGCATTGTAGGAATTCATGGCCCGTTCCTTGTCTGCCGCTGTGACCTCGCCATCTGGACCCGTTGCCAGGAGTTTGGTCCGTCCAAATTCTTGGCCAGCTTCCATAAAGGTCATGCCTGGCATGAGTAAGTTAAGAACTGTCGCCAGTTCCTGGCGTTGCCAACGGGTGGCAACGTCTTCGTCTGGATGTAACTCCTGTAGGAGGTCGTGGAGGTTGTAATTGTCGTGGGCTTGAACGTAGTTGAGGACCTGGGACGGGGTCAGATAGCTACCGAGCTTGTGGCTAGCTTTGAAGGCTTCGGCAACCTGGTGTTCGCTGCCCTGGCCGCTGACAAAGCCGGCCTTGAGATGTCCGAAGACTTCGGATCCTTTGAGGCTGTCCCGTTGGTCATCATTAAAGAAGCCAATTCCCGGCATGAGATGGGCATTGCCTTTTTTAGCTTTTTGTTCGGGGGCGAGGACAGTTCCCATGTCCCAACCTTCGCCGTAAAGAAGGATTCGGGGATCAATCTCGTCCATGGCCTTCCGGATCTGGTTCATGGTCTCCACATCATGGATGCCCATAAGATCAAAGCGGAAGCCATCAATCTGGTATTCCTCAACCCAGTAGCGGAGCGAATCGATCATGTATTTACGGAACATGGCGTGGTCACTAGCCGTTTCACTGCCGACCCCCGTCCCATTTTCAAAGGAACCATCATAGGCCATGCGGAAATAATAATCCGGTACCAAAGCCTGGAACGGACTATCATAGGTCGAATAGACATGGTTGTAGACCACATCCATGATCACTCCGATACCCGCGTCATGATAGGTTTTCACCATCGTTTTGAAATCCCGAATCACCTGGGCTGGTGAGCTAGCATGATTGGACAAACTCGGTTCCGGAACATTGTAGTTTTGTGGATCATAGCCCCAATTGTAGAGCACGCGCCCTTCCGAATCATATTGCTTGAAGCGGTCTGCAATCGGCTGGAGTTGGACATAGTTAACCCCTAGCTCCTTGATATAATCCAAGCCTGTTGGCTGGCCACTGACCGTGTGACTGCCCGGATAAGCCGCCCCTAGATAGGTCCCTCGAAGATTGGCCGGAACGCCTGAGCTTTCTGACTTGGTCAAGTCCCGTACATGCATTTCATAAATCACAGCCTGACTCGGATTATCGATGCGCCAAGTAGCCTCCGATTCATCTGCTAGGGAAAAATTAGGAATGGCGCGATCCTCCTCTGCCAGCAAGACTGAACGAAAACCGTCTTCCGTAGCAGCTGTGGCATAGGGATCTCTGGTCAAGTGGTCTTCAAAGTCCTGGTAAACATGGTATTGATAGGCCAATCCCCGAATGTCTGTGGTCACGCGTACAGACCAGACCCCGATATCATTTTTTTGATGATCCGTCGAAGCCACACTACCCCGCTCCATCGGGTAGACTTTCCAAACAGGGGCATCATTGGTAGCCGCTGTGTAGACGACCAAGTCCACTTGTTTAGCAGTCGGTGCCCAGACCTTGAACAGGGAAGCCTCCGCCTCATAACGGGCACCCAGCCACCCCTGGTAGGCCCAGTACTGGTCAAAACCTTGGCTATGGTTGGCCATGTCAAAGGCATGGGGATTGCGGTAGCGAAATTGGGGGCTGGCCATGGCTGCCTGCTTGGAGTAATAGAGGGTCTCATCTCCCTCAATGACCCAGACCTCCGTCTTGAGATTAATCGGTAACAGCTTGACCTCAAAATCCCGGGACTGCCAGGACCAGTCATGTGCCTTAATCAGAAACTTGGCAGTGGAGATTGGCCCTTGGCTCTGATAGGTGATTTCCGTCGCCAGTCCAAAATAGTCATAGCTGGAAAAACGAGTTTCCTTCCCTAAATCTCCATCCTTCCATTGCCAGAGATTGACACCCGCATAGCGTCCTTCCTGACTATGGTAATGAATCAATACACGATATTGTAGCATTTCTATCCTCGATTGCCCGTCAATGCATCATCTGAGATTTCATCAACATTGGCATAAAATTCTAAATGATTGGGAAGCACTTCCAGATGCACCGGGGTGTCGCCCCCGTATTCCCCATCCAGGTTCAACATAAACTGTTGGTCCCCTTCCAGCACTTCCAATTTTAATTCTTTACTTTTTATATAGATAACATTAGGATCTGTGACATGCTGGCCACCATTGATCGCCTGGATGATCAAGGACATCATGTCAAAAATCCGGTCTGTTTTCACAATAATCAGGGTGAAATTCCCATCATCCAACTTAGCATCTGGAGCCAGCTTTTCAAAGCCAGCAATCGAATTGGTAAGAGCCACAAAGATTAAGGACACCTTACCCTCAAAGACTCCGCCATCATGCTCCAAGCGAATCTTCCGCGACTTGGCCCGCGGCAACATCTCTGCCCCCTTAGCCACATAGGCTAAGTAGCCTAGACGGGTCTTAATATTACTAGGAACACTGTAGGTTAATTCCGACAAGGTCCCAGCTGCCGCGATATTAATGAAATGTTTACTTCCATAAGCCCGACCAATATCCATTTTGACCAACTGGTTTTGTGCAATGACCTTAGCGGCCGCTACGGGATCCCCCATCGGAATTTTCAAGGCCCGGGCATAGTCATTGGTTGTCCCAACCGGAATAAAAGCCATTCGCGGTCTGGACTCCAAATGCGCAATCCCATTCACAACCTCATTAATGGTCCCGTCTCCCCCAGCAGCGATGACCAAATCAAAGCCAGCTCGAGCTGCTCGTTCTGCCTCTATCTGAGCCGAAAAAGGCAGGGGCGTCGTCTGATAGGCCGACGTTTCATAGTTAAGGTCTTCCAAGACATCCAGGACATTGGCAATGTGACGTTTCATAATCTCCTGTCCAGATGTCGGATTATAAATCAAGCGGGCTCTTTTTCTAGGTTCTGCCATTATAAACTCTCCAACCAGGCTTCATCTTGAACTGGTATCCCCAGTTCCTGCGCCTTGGCTAACTTACTCCCCGCATCTTCTCCAGCAACAACCAAGCTGGTTTTTTTCGAAACCGAGCCGGTTACCTTGGCTCCCAGAGCCTCCAACTTGGCCTTGGCTTCTGACCGTTTCAGACGGCTGAGCTTTCCGGTGAGGACAACGGTTTGTCCTGTCAGGATACCATCTTCAACCTTTTTTTGACCAAGATAGTTGAGATTCATGCCGACAGCCGCTAACTCTTCTAGCAACAGCTGGGCTTCCGCATGTGAAAAATAATGACTCAGGCTCTGGGCTACTGCTGGTCCGATGCCTTCAATGGATACAATTTCTGCTTCACTAGCCTGGCTTAAGGCCGGCAGTGATTCAAATTTTTCTAACAATAAACGACTGGCCTTAGCCCCCACAAAACGAATTCCGAGACCAAACAAGAGGCGGTCTGCTGAATTCTGCTTGGAGACTTCCAAGGCATCCAGCAACTTCTGGCTAGACTTGGCTTGAACCCCATCCAGGGCCACCAAATCCTCCAGCTGCAGGCGGTAGAGGTCGCTGACACTGGTCAGCAATTGGGCATCAAAGAGCTTTTCAATCATGGACGGCCCCAAGCCTTGGATGTTCATGGCTGCGCGGCTGGCAAAATGACTGAGGCGCTCCTTGAGTTGGGCCGGACACTGGGGATTGACACACCGCAGCGCCACCTCGTCCTCCAACTGCTCCAGCTCAGACTGGCAGCTAGGACAATGGCTAGGAATGGCTAGCGCCTGACTGTCGGGCTGGCGTTTCTGCAAAACAACGTGGGATACGGCCGGGATAATATCGCCAGCCTTGTAGACCACAACGGTGTCGCCCTGGTGGATGTCTTTCTCAAGAATATAATCCCGGTTGTGCAAGGTCGCCCGACTGACTTTTGTCCCGGCTAGTTGGACCGGACTCAAATTGGCAGTCGGAGTAACCACACCAGTCCGACCGACAGTCCAGTCGACAGACAACAAGGTTGCTTCCTTTTCTTCGGCCGGAAACTTGTAGGCAATCGCCCACTTCGGATATTTGACCGTAAAGCCAAGTTCCTCCTGCATGGCTAAATCATTGACCTTGATAACCATCCCATCAATCTCATAGGCCAACTCTTCACGAACAGCCTGAATCTCCTGGATAAAATCCCAGACCTCAGCCATGCTTGCGACGGTCCGACGCAGCGGATTGACCACAAAACCGAGCTGCTGCAAGTCTTCCAAGACAGCCTCTTGACTGCTGGCTTCCCAAGGACTGGCTACTTGGTACAAGAAGGTCGCCAACTTCCGCTCAGAGACCACATGCGTATCCAACTGCCGCAAGGTTCCCGCTGCTGCATTCCGCGGATTGGCAAAACTAGTCTCGCCTTCCAGCTCCCGCTTCTGGTTCAAGTCTCGGAAGGCCTCTTTGGGCATGTAACATTCCCCACGCACCGTAATATCCACGGGTTGAGCCAGACGCAAGGGAATATCCTGAACCCGACGAAGATTCTCAGTAATATCTTCCCCCACCTGGCCATCTCCACGGGTTGCGCCCACAACCAAAACACCTTGTTCATAGGTCAAGGAGACAGATAGACCATCAATTTTGATTTCACAGACATACTGAACCTGCGGAAATTCCTTCCGCACCCGCTGGTCAAATGCTTCCAATTCCTCAAGGCTAAAGGCATCCTGCAAACTAAAAAGTGGATAGACATGTGAATACTTGCTAAAGCCGTCTAGAACCTTGCCACCCACACGATGGGTGGGACTATCTGGACGAATCCACTCTGGGTGCTTTTCCTCTAGCTGCACCAATTCCCGATAAAGACGATCATACTCCTGATCTGAGACCAGTGGCTGATCCTGCTCATAGTAGGCCTGGGCATAGCGATTCAGCTCCCCGACCAATTCAATCATTCTTTCTTCCATGCCCTTATTTTATCATGAACCATTAAAAATAAGAATAGATAAGCTATAAACCCCATCGGTCTTTTTCGACAAAAAAAAAGATCGACAAAACTCTGTTTTATCGATCGAGTACATTCTAAAAAAGGGTTCGCAAGCGTTTTTCCATGTTTTGGAACAAAAGCGCTCCTACCAAAAGGGAAATCAACTCCCCCAGACCAGTCGTAAACCAGGTCAAAAAGAAGGGCAGCCCTTGCAACAAATGCAATTCCAAGGCAATCGTAAACATGGAACTAGCAAAAAAGAGGGAAAAGAAAAAATAGCCCTTATCAAATACATTCAAGATTTTTCCACGGCCCACATAAGATTGAAAGAGCCAGACTCCCAAGCTAACAAAGATGAGGGTTGAGCCACCCCCAACAAATACATCGATGATCCCAAAACTATAAAAATTGGCAATCATACACCCCACGGTTAGAGCTAGGATATACTTGGGATGCAAAAAGGCAAAAAAATTCAGCATCTCTGATAGGCGCAACTGATAAGCTCCATAGCTAAGAGCATTAAAGGGAGGCAAAACAGTCAGCAAAACATAAAGTGCTGCAACAAGGGAGATCTGAGCCAGATCTTTGGTGGTTAATGATTTCATTCTAAACTCCTTTAGCGGCAATTCCGCTTCAAATATGCTTGACGAAAGAAGGAAGCGTCAAGGGTTGCATCTGCAACAGTCCCAGTATAGCACATTTTCCTCCTTTATGATAGACTAGGTTCTATGAAAACACTTATTCAAAAATTTTTTAACAACGAGGTCCTATCCTACCTCTTCTTCGGTGTCCTAGCGACTCTTGTCTATTTGGTCTTCCGAACCCTTTTCTTCTACTTGACCCAAGATGCCGTCATCTCAACTGCCACCGCCAATATTTTAGCCATCTTATTCGCCTTCATCACCAATGAGCTCTTTGTTTTCAAACAAAAAAGCCCCGGCCGTTGGGAGCGTCTGGTTAAATTTTTTATGGCCCGTTTATCAACTTTTCTATTAGACATTGGACTGAGCTATCTCTTTGTCACCCAATTCCCAGAAATCATCGGACAATTTGTCAACCATAACCTGCAAGCCGTCAATGCCATTGTAGCCCTGACCTCGCAAGTCTTGATTATCGTCCTCAACTACCTCATCAGCAAACTCTTTGTATTTACAAACAATCAAGGCTAGGATTCCGCTCCTAGCCTTTTTCATATCTAACATATCAAACATCCCTATGACAATTCCACTACCTTATCCACACGCGTCCAAATATCGGGACTGTGTGTCGCAATAATGATGATGCGTTCGGGATTTTTGAGAGACAATAGTAATACTCATTTAAAATCAAAAGTTGAAAAATAATGGATGCTTAGTTTTGAAATACAACAATATAAAACCACTACGTATCTAGAAAGGACCTTGTCCATTCTCTATTCACAATGGATTTTAAGGTTTGGT
>NZ_JACBXX010000055.1 GCF_013415245.1 Streptococcus danieliae
GGGATAGCCTTTCTCAGTATTTTGTCGTAATTATATTGTATCAAGACTATCTCCATAAAGCAAAAAAGCAACGGCTCTTAAACCGTTGCTTTTTTGCTTTAGTCAGAGAGACTTTTGTCCCAAACTCTTCAATTTAATGGAGGTTTCGTTAGAAACCCTACCTATGCCCAGGAATTGGGCGAATGACTTCGCTAGAAGTCTCCGATTTCCAAAGGAATTGGGCGAGGCTTCGTAGAAGCCGAAGGGTTCTAGGCATTGGGCGAGGTTTTGCTAGAAGCCGAAGAACCTCAAGGTTATTGTGCGAAAATCAATTTAATGGAGCTTTCGCTAGAAACCCTACCTATGCCCAAGGAATAGGGGAGGATCCATTTAAAGGAAAACTTTTGTCGAACATAGCAGAAGGTTCTGGTCTGATAAAGCCTTGTAATATCCATTATTCATCTATTTTGACTTTCTGGTGATTATAGTGGTAAAATAGATAGGATGAAAAAAGGAGAGGTAAGATGGTGAAACCTAAATACAATCGTGTCTTGATTAAATTGTCCGGTGAAGCCTTGGCTGGTGAACGGGGTGTAGGGATTGATATTTTAACGGTCCAAAAAATGGCAGCAGAGATTGCCGAAGTTCAGGCTGCGGGAGTGCAGATTGCTCTTGTTATTGGTGGCGGCAACCTTTGGCGGGGTGAGCCTGCTGCAGGGGCTGGAATGGATCGTGTGCAGGCAGACTACACTGGTATGTTGGGGACTGTGATGAATGCCTTGGTAATGGCAGATTCGCTGCAACAAGCGGGTGTGGACACGCGTGTGCAAACAGCTATTCCGATGAATCAGGTTGCTGAGCCTTTTGTTCGGGGGCGGGCGCTTCGTCATTTGGAAAAAGGTCGGATTGTGATTTTCGGAGCGGGAACGGGTTCCCCTTACTTCTCAACAGATACGACAGCTGCTCTCCGAGCAGCGGAAATTGAAGCGGAAGCGATCTTGATGGCTAAAAACGGGGTTGACGGGGTTTACAATTCTGACCCTCGTAAAAATGCGGATGCTATTAAGTTTGATGAATTAACCCATCGTGATCTTTTGAATAAGGGCTTGGCGGTGATGGATTCTACTGCATCCAGCCTATCTATGGATAACGATATTGATCTAGTGGTCTTTAATATGAATGAAGCCGGCAATATTCGCCGTGTTGTTTTTGGAGAGCAAATCGGAACAACGGTTTCTAACAACTCACAGAAGGAGAAATAAGTAATGTCTAACGCAATTGTAACCAAAGCTCAAGAACGGATGAGCCAGTCTCACCAAAGTCTATCGCGTGAATTTGCATCGATTCGTGCTGGTCGTGCTAACGCCAGCCTTTTGGATCGTATCACTGTGGAATATTACGGTGTCGAAACACCTCTTAACCAGATTGCTTCAATCACGATTCCGGAAGCGCGTGTGCTGTTGGTAACTCCATTTGATAAATCTTCTTTGAAAGATATTGAGCGTGCTTTGAATGCTTCAGATCTTGGAATTACTCCAGCTAATGATGGTTCTGTAATCCGCTTGGTGATTCCTGCCCTAACAGAAGAAACACGCCGTGACTTGGCAAAAGAAGTCAAAAAAGTTGGTGAAAATGCTAAAATCGCGATCCGTAATATCCGTCGTGATGCTATGGACGAAGCGAAAAAGCAAGAAAAAGCTAAAGAAATTACGGAAGACGAATTGAAAGGTCTTGAAAAAGAGATTCAAAAAGTAACAGACGATGCTGTGAAGAAAATTGATGAAATGACAGCTGGAAAAGAAAAAGAAATCTTAGAAGTCTGAGTTCGGAGAAGGAGGTTGGCTGCGCCAACCTCTTTTTAACAAAGGAGAAGCTATGGAAAGTTTATTGGCGACTTATGTGGTCGGTCTGATCACGGATGAAAATGACCAGTACTATTATGTGCAAAAGGAAGTGCAGACCTATGCCTTGGATAAAAAGGAAGGTCCGCATGCCCTGGGAGATTCGGTTAAGGGCTTTGCCTATGTCGATATGAAACAGAAGCGGCGGCTAACGACGTTGCCTGTGACTGCTGATCGCGATCAGTTTGGTTGGGGTCAAGTGACCGAGGTTCGTCGTGATTTGGGTGTGTTTGTGGATACCGGCCTGCCGGACAAGCAGGTGGTGGTTTCCCTGGATATCCTGCCGGAATTAAAGGAACTCTGGCCTAAGAAGGGCGATCGTCTTTATATTCGTTTAGAGGTGGATGCCAAGGAGCGGATTTGGGGTATTTTAGCTAGTCCAGAAGATTTTCAACGTTTGGCTCAACCGGCCTATGACAACATGCAGAATCAAACTTGGCCGGCTATTGTCTACCGCTTGAAGTTGACGGGGACCTTTGTTTATTTACCTGAAAACAATATGTTGGGCTTTATTCATCCGACTGAACGGTTTGCGGAGCCGCGTTTGGGGCAGGTGTTGGATGCTCGAGTGATCGGTTTCCGGCAAGTTGATCGGACCCTAAATCTCTCTGTAAAACCACGGTCGCATGAGATGTTGGCCAATGATGGACAGATGATTGCCCAATATCTCCAGGCTAACGGTGGTTTTATGACCCTGAATGACAAGTCCTCACCTCAGGCTATCAAGGAGACCTTTGGTATTTCCAAAGGCCAGTTTAAGAAGGCCTTGGGCGGGCTGATGAAGACTGGTAAAATTAAGCAGGATGAGTGGGGTACAGAGTGGATTGGGGAGGACGACCATGCGTAGATCCTTCTACCATTGGCTGATGACCCAGCGGGACTCCAAAGTCGATCTTGCAGCTGCAGAGTTGGCGGATTTGGTCTTTACCGATACTGCCTTTCCCCGCCAAAGCAGTGATTTTGACCAGATTAGCCGTTATTTGGAGGAAGAGGCCTCTTTTGCCTTTAATTTAAGCCAATTTGATCAGATTTGGGAGACTTATTTGGCCCATTGAGAAAAGACAAAGGGCTGGGAATTTGTTATACTGATAGCAAAGAAGCAAAAAGGAGAATCGTTTGCAAGAATTTTCAACTGAGTTAACCTTAAACCATCCGGATGATTTATTGCTCTTGTTTGGTTCCAACGAGCGGAATTTGAAACTGCTGGAGGACTACTTGGATGTGGTCATCCATGCTAGAACCGAGCGAGTGCAGATTCTGGGTTCCGAGGAGCAGGCTTTGGAGGCTAAAGCGATTATTCAGGTCCTCCAGGTCTTGGTCAACCGTGGGATGCAGGTGGCTTTGACAGATGTTGTAACGGCCATGAATATGTCCAAGGAAGGGCGCCTGCATCAGTTTGTAGCCCTCTATGAAGAAGAGGTTTTAACCGATTTCCAAGGGAAGGCTATTCGGATTAAAACTCCAGGTCAGAAGCTCTTTGTCGATGCAGTGAAGTACCAGGATGTGGTCTTTGGGATTGGTCCGGCCGGGACGGGGAAAACCTTCTTGGCAGTTGCTCTAGCTGTGCGTGCCCTCAAGCGTGGTCAGGTCAAGCGAATTATCTTGACCCGGCCTGCAGTTGAAGCTGGAGAAAGCCTAGGCTTTCTACCGGGGGACCTCAAAGAAAAGGTTGATCCTTATCTGCGACCAGTTTATGATGCCCTCCATAAGATTTTAGGCAAGGAACAAACCAACCGTCTCTTGGAGCGGGAAGTCATTGAAATTGCACCTCTTGCCTACATGCGGGGACGGACCTTGGATGATGCCTTTGTGATTTTGGATGAAGCCCAGAATACAACGGTGATGCAGATGAAAATGTTTTTGACCCGGCTTGGTTTTAATTCTAAAATGATTATTAATGGGGACATTAGTCAAATTGACCTGCCCCATAAACAAAGATCCGGTCTTCTGGATGCGATGGATAAGCTCAAGCATTTACAAACCATTGGCTTTATCCATCTAACAACCCAAGACGTTGTCCGGCATCCCCTGGTATCTCAGATTATTTCAGCCTATCAACCCCAAGAAGTGCAGGAACAAAATTCAGATGCCTAGTATTCAAAAATCCCAATCGCGCGTGATTGGGATTTTTGAGCCTTGAGGAGATTGATCAAAGATTAGGAGAACAATATGAATGTCAAAAAAATAGCCCTGTGGACAACAGGGATTCTTGTCGGGGGTGCAGCCCTTGGAGCGGGAGCTGTTTATCTCTACCTCCAGTCCCTCATGCCCGCTAAGGAGGAGCGACTGGCCTATCGCAATGAGCAGGTCCTTGCGGCCATTGACCAGCAGCTGGAAGGGGTTGATCTCGAGGGTTTACGGGCTAAGATCCCGCTGATGGAACAAAAATCTCTAGGAGAGTTACAAAAACTCTTGCGCCAAGGGACGATTCGCCATCAGGATTTGGTTGCCTACTATTTATTAAACATTAAAGAAAAAGATCAGAGTGAGTTGGGCAACAATGCGGTGAGTGAAATTAATCCAAGAGCCATGGATGAGGCACGGACCTTTGATGAAAAGCCAGATGAGCGACTCTTAGCGGGAATCCCAGTTCTGGTCAAAGAAAATATCAATACCAATAACCTGCCAACCAGCGCAGGAGCCTATGCTCTCAAAGATTTTATTCCCCCTAAAAATGCTCCGGTTGTTGACCAGCTACTGGAAAATGGCGCGATTATCTTAGGGAAAACCAACTTGTCTGAAATGTCCTATTACATGAGTCAGAAAAATCCCAGTGGCTATAGCGCCAAAAAGGGCCAGACAACCAATCCCTTCAATCCCCTCGTATTGAGCCCCTTGGGTTCCAGCTCTGGCAGTGCCGTCGCCATGGCGACCGATTTAGTAGCAGTCAGCCTCGGAACAGAAACCTCTGGCTCCATCGTTGCTCCCGCCGCCATCAATTCGGTTGTCGGCTATAAACCTACCCGTGGTGCCATCAGTGGTGAAGGTGTTATCCCCATCACTTATACTCTAGACACCGTTGGACCCATTACAAAAACAGTGAAAGATGCCTTCCTAACCTACCGTGCGGCCACGGGTAAAACAAGCTCCCTTTCTCTGGACAAGGACTTTATCAAAGGAAAAAGAATCGGTCTCTTAAAAGCAGACAAAGACTTTGATAAACGACTAGAGCAGACTCTCAAAAACCTCGGTGCTCAAGTTGTATCCCTAGACATTGATACAAGTAAGATTGACCTCGACTTTATTCTAAAAAATGATTTGGAAAAAGATTTGAATCATTATCTAGAAACTTCCGGAGCACCAATTAGCTCCCTACAAGAATTGGTTGACTTTAATAAGCAAGACCCAGAAGTTCGGATGCGCTATGGTCAAAACTTCTTGGAAGAAGCCCTCCGTCCCAAGCGAGATGCTGCCAAGGTTGAACGCATCTTACAGATTGCTACAGACAGCCTCAATCAGGCTATCGACGACCAGAAGCTGGATGTACTGGTCGCCAAGGACAACTATTATGCCCACCTAGCAGCCGGTGCAGGCGCACCGGAACTCACCGTTCCCTTTGGCCTACAAGAGGGAACACCTGTCGGTGCCACCTTCCTTGCAAAAGCAGGCCAGGATGAAAAAGTCATCCAGATCGCCTACAGCTTTGAACAGTTAACCCAACTCCGCGCCTTACCGGGAGAGCAGGAATCCTAAAAGATTTACAAAAACCTTGCCCCTATTTTCGAGAGGCAAGGTTTTTTCAGTACGACGGGCATGTCGTATATCTGAGGTGCAAGTCCTCTGTGGGCACCTGCTACCGGTGAACCCAATAGCGACTCCCAAGCCTGACTATCGTGAGGTAGCGGGGAGAGGAAGGGATAGCGAAATCGTGGCTCTACGAACAGAAATGTGATATGAAGGCGTATGTAGTGGATGAGGAGGCTGAAAACTCTAAAGTCCCAAAAGGTAGTCGTAACCTATATGCGTAGATCACGAGAGTAAACGAGGAAAGATATACGACTTATCCCGTGAGGTCTCATGAGCGTCGTAGACGTAGTAACAACGAATCATGAGAAGTCAGCCGAACCCATAGTAGTGATGAAGTTTCTGTAATGGAAATGGAGCGAAGGGGCGAACAATTAACCGAAGTAATCCTACTTCACTTGTGTCTGTAAAAGAACGGTCTGATAGAACTGGAGACGGTCACGTATTGACTAGGAGAAGGTTCACGAATCTAAGATGTCCCTCAGACACCGAAACAAGAAAGGAATACGCACATGTCAGAATTGCTAGATAAGATATTATCTCGGAACAATATGCTTGAAGCCTATCATCAGGTAAAAAGAAACAAGGGTTCTGCTGGTATCGACGGAGTTACCATTGAGGAAATGGATAATTTCCTACGGCAACATTGGCGAGAAACCAAGGAACTTATAAAGCAGAGGAAGTACAAACCTCAACCAGTTTTACGAGTTGAAATTCCTAAGCCAAATGGTGGCGTCCGAAATCTTGGAATCCCTACAGTCATGGACAGAATGGTACAACAAGCGATTGTTCAAACCATCAGTCCAATCTGTGAAAGACACTTCTCAGAGTATAGTTATGGCTTTCGTCCCAATCGCTCTTGTGAGACAGCTATTATTCA
>NZ_JACBXX010000030.1 GCF_013415245.1 Streptococcus danieliae
CGCAGGTGGTTACCAAAAGGGACCAAAGAAACAACTCCCAAAGAAGTCGCTTTTATTGAAAATTGGATAAACAATTATCCTAAAAAATGTTTGGACTACAAGTCACCAAAGGAATTTCTTAGTGGTGTCTAATTTCAACTTGAAATTTAGCAAATGAAACATAAGATTGAAAAGTGTCTAGATTTTTGAGATAATAAAGACAAATAGTGGTCCAAGTGCTATAATGGAACTAGTATTTTATGAGGAGAAGAGTCCATGGAATTAGTTCGTGATAAAATTTTTGTTAGTCAATACCACTACGATGCTCGGAACTTTGAATGGGAGAAGGAAAATGGTGCTCCTGAGACAAAGATTGACGTCAATTTTCAACTGATTAGCCGCGATGAGGCTGCTCAGAAAACCTCGATGGTTGTGATTGTGAGCTTTATGGTTGTTTTTGATACCTTTGTCATCAGTGGGGTGATTTCCCAAACCAACCATGTGCAGGATCGCTTTATCAACGAACCCAATGAATTGGAGCAGGCCGAGGTTCAACAATTGGCGGAACCAAGTCTGGGTATGCTTAACCGCCTCACCTATGAAGTAACAGAAATTGCCCTGGATATGCCGGGTATTAATTTGGAGTTTTAACAATGATAAAAGTTGCAGTGATTACCGATGCGTCTGCTTATTTAAGTGATGTTGCAGATGCAAAGAATTTGTTTGTTCTGGATATTCCTGTCTTGATTGACGGAGAGAGCTATCTGGAAGGCAAAAATCTGACTGCGGAAGAATTTTATAAAAAAATGGCAGCTTCCAAGGAGCTGCCTAAAACCAGCCAACCAAGTCTAGCGGAGCTTGAGCTACTCTTACAAAAGCTAGAATCGGAAGGTTATACACATGTGATTGGCCTCTTTCTTTCAAGTGGGATTTCTGGATTCTACCAGAATATCCAATTTTTAAAAGAGGAATTTCCAAATCTTGAACTGGCCTTTCCGGATACCAAGATTACCAGCGCCCCGCTTGGCTTCATGGTTCAAACAGCCTTGGAGGCTGCTGAGGCGGGCGACGATTTTTCAGTTATTCTTGAGAAAATCCAGCGCCAAATCGATGGTGTTCAGGCCTATATTTTAGTGGATGACCTCAATCATTTGGTTAAGGGAGGCCGGCTCTCCAATGGGGCAGCCCTCCTAGGCAGTCTCCTCAGTATCAAACCGATTCTCTATTTTACAGATGCAGGAAAAATTGAGGTCTATGACAAGGTTCGAACTGAGAAAAAGGCCATGAAACGCCTTTGTGATCTGGTTAGTGAACAGGTTCAGGATGACGACTATTATGTAGCGATCATTCATTCTAACTGCGAAGAAAAAGCTCTCCAATTGCGGAGCCTGCTGCAGGAAGCTGGTGTGACGGGCGAGCTGCCCTTAGTGACCTTCGGCAGTGTGATTGGAACCCATCTAGGAGCAGGTAGTGTCGCTGTTGGTTTCCTACCTCGAGTGTAAATGGACGAAATCTATGAAATTAACAAGTTTGCCTTCTGAATTTCAGAAGGCTTTGCCTATATTAAGAAAAATTCAAGAGGCTGGTTATCAGGCCTATTTTGTTGGTGGATGCGTACGGGATGTGCTTTTGAATCATGGCATCCATGACGTGGACATCGCCTCTTCCGCTTATCCCCAAGAAATCAAAGAGTTGTTTGAGCGCACGGTGGATGTTGGGATTGAGCATGGGACTGTTCTGGTGCTGGAGGGCGGACAGGAATATGAAATTACGACCTTTCGGACTGAGGAGGCCTATGTCGACTACCGCAGACCCAGTCAAGTTCATTTTGTTCGGTCGCTAGATGAGGATTTAAAGCGACGGGATTTTACCATCAATGCCCTGGCCTTGGATGCTGAGGGGAATTTGGTCGATTTGTTCCAGGGGCTGGAAGATCTCCAGGCTGGTGTCATTCGGGCGGTTGGCCTGGCTGCCGAACGTTTTCAAGAAGATGCCTTACGTATTATGCGGGGCTTCCGTTTTCAGGCCTCCTTGGATTTTGAGCTTGAGACCGAGACCTTTGAGGCTATGACAGTCTGTGCTCCCTTGCTTGAAAAAATCGCGATTGAACGGATTTTTATTGAATTTGAAAAACTCTTGTTGACGGGAGCCTGGGCCCGAGGTTTGGCCTCCCTTCTTGAAGCCAAAGCCTATCTGTATTTACCTGGTTTTGACTCCGAAGCTCAAGCCCTCTTTTCTTTTTTGGAAAAAATGAGGACTGATTTCTGTTTTACCAGTTCAGCCCAGGCTTGGGCGGGCTTGCTGTATCACTTTAAAAATAAGCAAGCCGCTCCGATTTTAAAGGCTTGGAAGACTTCGCGGGAGTTTCAAAAACAGGTCTTGCAACTTTTGGAAATTCTCAGTAAGCGGGAAGCAGGACTGCTATCCGCCTGGGATTGTTATTTCTATCCAGAAGAGCTCCTGCATCAGGCGGAGGATTTGCGGGCAGCCCTAGGCTTGACCACCGATCATAGCTATTTGGAAGCTAGCCTGGCTGCCCTGCCGATCCGTGACAAACATGAGATCCTTGTAACTGGTCGGACGCTGATGCAGGAAGAAGGAATTCAGCCCGGTCCGCGAATGGGCCAAGTCTTGAAAGAGGTCGAGCTGGCCATTGTCACGGGAGAACTATTGAATGAGAAAGCGGCCATTTTGGCCTTTGTAAAGGAGCGACTGAATGACTGATTTTATTGTTGAGGGCCTCACCAAATCGGTGGCAGATAAGGTCTTGTTTCGAGACCTGTCCTTCATCATCCACCCCCAAGATCGGATTGGTCTGATTGGCTTGAATGGGACTGGGAAATCCAGTCTCTTGGATGTCCTGGCGGGTGTTGCGGGATTTGATGGCGATCGTAGCCCCTTTCAAACCAAGACGGATTATGAAATCGCCTATCTGACCCAAGAGCCGCAGTTTCAAGCGGGAGCGAGTATTTTAGAAACAGTCCTGGCTAGTCGTCCTAAGGAAATGGCCCTCCTCAAAGATTATCAGGAGCTGATGGCGACCTATGATGAATCCAAGCAAACTCGCTTGGATCAATTGATGGCCCAAATGGAAGCTCAGGATATCTGGGGTCTGGAAAGCCAAGCCAAGACCATGTTATCAAAATTGGGCTTGGAAGATTCTCAGGTTCGTGTTGATGATTTGTCTGGAGGGCAGCGGCGTCGGGTTCAATTGGCCCAGGTTTTATTGCGGAAAGCGGATCTCTTGCTCTTGGATGAGCCAACCAACCATTTGGATATTGAAATGGTCGATTGGCTGGCTAATTATCTGACCAATCATCAAAGCACCGTTTGTTTTATTACCCACGATCGTTATTTTCTGGATCAGGTTGCTACTCGCATTTTTGAATTGGATCAAGGGAGATTAGCAGAATACCAAGGAAATTACCAGGATTATGTGGCGCAAAAGGCTGATGAAGAGGAACGGGCAGCCAGTGCGCAACACAAGCGGCAGCAGTTGTATAAGCAGGAGCTATCCTGGATGCGTCGTCAACCCCAGGCCAGAGCGACCAAGCAAGAAGCACGGATTAAGCGGTTTGAGAGTTTGAAAAAGGATATGGCGGCTTATCAAACCAAGGATCAATTAGAGATTCAGTTTGAGACCAGCCGGATTGGGAAAAAGGTTCTGGAATTTAAGGATCTTAGCTTTGGTTATGGCCCCAAAACGCTCATTAATCAGTTTAATCTCCTGATTCAGAACCGGGATCGAATCGGGATTGTGGGTGATAATGGGGTTGGCAAGTCCAGCCTGTTGAACTTGATTGCCGGCCACTTGCAGCCAACAGCTGGTGAGCTGGTCCGGGGTGAGACTGTGAAAATCGCTTATTTCTCTCAGTCGGCGGAGGATCTGGATGAGTCCAAGCGGATGATTGAATATTTGAGCCAAGTGGCCACCGAAAGTAAAACTGCCAACGGTAGTGTCAGTATTTCGGAATTGTTGGAGCAATTTCTGTTTCCGAGGTCTAGCCATGGAACTGTGATTGCTAAATTGTCAGGCGGCGAAAAGAAACGACTCTATTTGTTAAAACTCTTGATCCAGCAACCCAATGTTTTGCTCTTGGATGAACCGACTAATGATTTAGATATCGCAACCCTAACGGTTCTGGAAGCTTTTCTGCAACAATTTGCGGGTCCTGTCTTAACGGTTAGCCATGACCGTTACTTCCTGGATAAGGTCAGTAATAAGCTGCTAGCCTTTGAAGACGGGCAAATTCGGGAATATTTTGGAAACTATACAGACTACCTGGATGAGAAGAAGTTTACCCAAGAACAGCTGCAAAAGAAGGAAGCACAACCTAAGACCGTTAAACCAAGAGAGGTCTCCTCTGTGAAGCGGATGTCTTATCAGGAGCAGCAGGAATGGAAGGGGATTGAAGCTAAGATTGAAGCCTTGGAGTCTGCTATTTCTGAGATTGAGCAGCAGATGCAAGACAATGCGAGTGATTACGGGGCTCTAGCACCCCTCCAGCAGGAATTGGATCAATTAAACGAAGACTTATTGTACCAGTATGAACGGTATGAATACCTAGCATCTTTTGAAACAGCTAGTAAATAATAGGATTAGGCTGAGGACTTCTTGTCCCGGCCTTTTTTGGCTTCTGTTGCTCTTGTGTGGCCTGCCTAAACCAGATTTTCTTCCAGCCTTGATGGGAAGCCTGCCCTCTAGTGGAGCTAGTAGTGACCTCTAACGATGTCTATGCTTGATTCGGGAATCAGCCTCATTTTCATCTTTTTTGAGGGAATATTTGTGGTCTGTTGGGAGTTTTTGGGGCTGTCTGAAAGCTGTTTCATTGTGAAACCACTAGGGATACCATTTTAAACTGGTATCTTCTCTAAAAGCCGGTCAAATCAGTGATATTTGAGTTTTTTTATTTATATAAAGTACCATCAAAAACCTTGTGAATAGTTATAAAATAAGTATATAATATAGATAAGGAAGGAGAAATCATGAAAAAGAATTTGTCCATGCCCTTACATACGCAATTAACCGATCAGCTGATGGAGTTGATCCGGGAGATGGGGAGCCATGAGAAACTCAGTTCAGAGCGGGAACTCTGCCAGCAATTTCATGTGAGTCGGACAACGGTTCGTAAATCGCTGGCCGAACTGGAAGATTTAGGTTATATTTACCGAAAACATGGTCAAGGAACCTTTGTTTCCGGTTTATGGAAGCGCAAACAAAATCTGTTGGATTCTTATAATTATAATCAACAGATGCTAAATCTTGGGAAGGTTCCGTCGCATCAGATTGAATATTTTGGGCTGGTTCAGGCCCATAAAAAAGTAGCCGATTGTCTCCATATCAAGGAACAGGATTTGGTTTATAAGATTAAACGTTTGCGTTTAGCGGATGATGAAGCCATGATGTTTGAAACCACCTATCTACCAGCCCAGCTGTTTCCCAAGTTGACCCAGGAACAGATTCAGGAAAAAGGTCTTTACAAAACGCTGGAGCAAGAGTATGGTCAGCAGATTATTTATGCAGATGAGCTATTTTCTGCTGGCCAGATTGGTGAAAATGTGGCGGAATATCTGAAGCAACCCATTTCCACCCCTTGCCTCAATATTCGTCGTGAAACCTATAATCAGGATCGCAAGATTATTGAATTAACTTTTACAACCGCTCGAAGTGATCAATTTTCTTATAAAGTTCGTCATTTCAATACTTATTTGGAATAGGAGGCGCCTATGTTTCAAAAAACGATTGCAGAATTGGAAGAGCTTGGTGCTCAGATTACGACCCGTGAAATTCAGCAACAACCGGATTTGTGGCAAGAATTGTGGGATTCCTATGTGGAACAGGAGGAGCAGCTGCAGTCCTTCTTAAATCGACTAGTGGAACAGCACAAGCAGTTACGAATTATTTTTACAGGTGCTGGAACCTCTGCTTATGTCGGGGATACGATTCTGCCTTATTTAAAGGAAGTGGTTGATGAAGGGGTGTTTGATCTACAAGCCGTTCCAAGCACTCATCTAGTGTCCAATCCGCAGCAGTATTTTAAAGAAGAGCTGCCAACCCTACTGGTGTCTTTTGCCCGGTCTGGGAATAGCCCTGAAAGTGTGGGAGCGGTTAAACTTGGTCAGGAACTGGTCAAGGATTTTTACCAACTGACGATCACCTGCGCTCCTGACGGCCATTTGGCCCAAGAAGCTCAGGGAGATCCACAGAACTATCTTTTCTTGATGCCTGCAGGATCTAACGATCAAGGGTTTGCTATGACGGGGAGCTTCACCTGTATGAGTTTGGCGACGCTTCTAGTTTTTGATCCGAGTCCTTTGGAGCGTAAAAAAGACTATGTCCAAGGAATTATCAAATTGGGCTTCAGTGCTCTTCAATTTGAAGGCGCTTTATACTCATTTAAAATCAAAAGTTGAAAAATAATGGATGCTTAGTTTTGAAATACAACAATATAAAACCACTACGTATCTAGAAAGGACCTTGTCCATTCTCTATTCACAATGGATTTTAAGGTT
>NZ_JACBXX010000076.1 GCF_013415245.1 Streptococcus danieliae
TGAATAATAGCTGTCTCACAAGAGCGATTGGGACGAAAGCCATAACTATACTCTGAGAAGTGTCTTTCACAGATTGGACTGATGGTTTGAACAATCGCTTGTTGTACCATTCTGTCCATGACTGTAGGGATTCCAAGATTTCGGACGCCACCATTTGGCTTAGGAATTTCAACTCGTAAAACTGGTTGAGGTTTGTACTTCCTCTGCTTTATAAGTTCCTTGGTTTCTCGCCAATGTTGCCGTAGGAAATTATCCATTTCCTCAATGGTAACTCCGTCGATACCAGCAGAACCCTTGTTTCTTTTTACCTGATGATAGGCTTCAAGCATATTGTTCCGAGATAATATCTTATCTAGCAATTCTGACATGTGCGTATTCCTTTCTTGTTTCGGTGTCTGAGGGACATCTTAGATTCGTGAACCTTCTCCTAGTCAATACGTGACCGTCTCCAGTTCTATCAGACCGTTCTTTTACAGACACAAGTGAAGTAGGATTACTTCGGTTAATTGTTCGCCCCTTCGCTCCATTTCCATTACAGAAACTTCATCACTACTATGGGTTCGGCTGACTTCTCATGATTCGTTGTTACTACGTCTACGACGCTCATGAGACCTCACGGGATAAGTCGTATATCTTTCCTCGTTTACTCTCGTGATCTACGCATATAGGTTACGACTACCTTTTGGGACTTTAGAGTTTTCAGCCTCCTCATCCACTACATACGCCTTCATATCACATTTCTGTTCGTAGAGCCACGATTTCGCTATCCCTTCCTCTCCCCGCTACCTCACGATAGTCAGGCTTGGGAGTCGCTATTGGGTTCACCGGTAGCAGGTGCCCACAGAGGACTTGCACCTCAGATATACGACATGCCCGTCGTACTGAAAAGATTCCAAGCTTGCCAGCTTGGAATCGGGGGGAGTCGGGAAACTTCGGTTCCCGACTAAGGCATGGAACTCGTTAGAGATCGCTGCCGTCCCCCACCACAGGGGAAGCATCTCATAGAAATTCGAAAGAAGCCAGGGTACAGTCATTAAAAAGCTACAATTATCAAATTCCATGACTATCGGTTTTCAGGAATTCCACACAACTTGCAAAAGAACCAAAATCTGGCTCTTTACGATCGGCCAGATTTTTTAGTTGCAAAAAAACAAAGGGAAAAATATAGCTCATAAAGGATGCCCCAGCAGATAAAAGATAGAAGGAAGACATCCTGAGGCAATAGGAGAATAATCGGATCTAGACGGGGATCAAAAAGCCAGGTCTGGTCGCCGGGAAAGAGGACCTGGTGGAACCAAATAAAGAACTGGTCAAAGCCCACCAGTACCGCTAAAAAGCCCAAGCCCAGTGGAATCAAGGCCCAAAGCCGGTACCAGCTAGCCGGTACCCAGAGCCAGGATTTTTGGACAGCAATTCCCAAACTGGTGCCGACAAAGACCAGCTGGCAGAAATGAAACAGATACTTAACCACCTGAAAATGGTAGAGGCCTGACTCAGATGCCGGTAGGTCTGGGAACTTGAGCTGGTTGATCCAAGGCAGGGTGAGGTAATCCATCAGGACATCTACATTCCGAGCCAGACGTTCAGCCGGCCAGCCCAGGCTTTTAGGCAGAGCCCAGATGTCCAGAAACAGGGGATAGGCCAAATCAAAAATCCAGATGGTTAGTAAAATGGAGGCCGATAGCCCCCAGAAGCTCATCAATAAACCAGCAATCCAAGACCGCCTAGTCATCAAAACTCCATTCTGCCAAGGAGGTCACTACATGGGTCGGTGGAATTGGTAGATCCGGTACCTCTTCTGCCTGGGTAAAGCCGGTTAAAACGAGTAGACTGGCAATTCCATTATCAAGACCGGCCCGAATATCCGTCATGTAGTTATCCCCCACCATCACAACCTCGTCCTTGCTCAAGCCAATCCGCTCCAAGGCTTTTTCCATGATGATGGCCTCTGGTTTACCGATATAAACAGGCTCGACGCGCGTGCTGGCTTGGATAAAACGAACCAGGGATCCGGCACCCGGTAAGAGTCCTTCTTCAGTCGGGATGTTGAGGTCGGGATTGCTGCCGATAAAGTGGGCTCCCTTTTGAATTGCCAGACTGGCAATTTTGGCTTTTTCGTAGGTTAACTCCGTATCTAGTCCGACCACCACATAGGCGGGATTGATAGGATCTTCCTCAAAACCGGCTTCGTAGATCGCCGCCTTTAGCCCGTCCTCGCCAATAACGTAAGCCGTCTTCCCTAAATTTTTATCCACCATATAATCAACCGTCGCAAGACTGGCTGTGTAAAGGGTGGATAGGGGAACCTGGAGGTCAAAGCGTTCCTCCAGCATGGCCTGTAGGACCTCGGGCCGGCGCGTGGTGTTATTGGTTACAAAAAGGTAGGGCAGGCCGCGCGCCTGCAGCTCCTTGACAAAATCACGCGCTTCAGGAATCAGCTCCGTCCCACGGTAAATCGTTCCATCTAAATCCAATAAATAACCTTTATACATCTTGCTTCTTCCTCTTCTGTCTTACTCCAAGATAAATCGTTCGGCAACCGTGTCGCCCAGGAAAAGTCCCTTCTGACTGGTCCGCAGACGGTCTCCTTCGCGGATCAATAAACCTTCTTCCAGCATTTGAGCTACAATCGGTCCATAAACGTCCTCAAACGAGCGCTGGAATTTTTGCTCAAAACGCTGGATTGACACCCCCGCACGTTTGCGTAGCCCTAAAAAGAGCTCCTCCTCCATCTGCTCCTTGAGACTGAGTTTCTCCTCATAAACACGCGCATTCCCTGCTTCAACCGCATTCAAGTAATGGCGGATTGGCCCATGATTCCGGTAACGGACTCCATTTAAATAGCCCGAAGCTCCCGCCCCCAGACCATAATATTCGGCATTATCCCAATACATAAGATTGTGGCGACTTTCATAACCCGGCCGACAAAAATTCGAAATCTCATAATGATCATAACCGGCCTCTTTGAGACTATTGATAATGTAATGGAACATGTCCACCTCCAAGTCCTCCTGGGGTAGATTCAACTGCCCCCGACGCATACGATTCATAAAAACCGTATGGTTTTCCAAAATCAAGGAATAGAGACTCATATGAGGAATATCTAAGGCCAAAGCCTTCTGCACATTGGTTTTCACCTGCTCCATGGTCTGGTTTGGCAGGGCATAGATCAGATCAATGGAAATGTTATGAAAACCAGCCGCCTTCAGCCGGTCGATATTTTCATAGATATCCTTCTCCTGGTGCATCCGGCCAATCTGGCGCAATTCGCGATCATTAAAGGTCTGCACCCCGAGCGAAATCCGATTTAAACCAGCCTTGGCCATCACCTCAATCTTATCCTGAGACAAGTCACCCGGATTGGCCTCCAAGGTCCACTCCTGAACTTGACTGATATCAAAAATCGAAGCCAGCCCCTCTAAGAGAAACTCCAACTGGGCAGCCGACAAGGCCGACGGCGTCCCACCCCCAATATAGAGCGTGTCCACCGGACCAGGCTCATAAGCCCGAATCTCCGTAAGTAAAGCCCGCAGATAATCATCCACCGGCTGGTTCTTGATAAAAACTTTAGAAAAATCACAATAGTGACAGATTTGTGTACAAAAAGGAATATGGACATAAGCTGCCCTTGGTTTGGTATTCATAGCTACTATTATACAACAAGTACTAGCTCATTGACAAAACTTTGCAAGCTGGTCATTGCACCCCCACCATCCTTACCCCAACAAAAAGCGAGATCCACCCCCTGAATCTCGCTTTTTGTATGCTTCAATTTGTTCTTAACCTATTCCACAACCGTATAGGTGCTGGCTTCTTCTAGGTACTTGGCATAGCTGCCGTCTTTTTTCACCTTGGCGATGACCTTGTTGACAACGGCTGCAAGGTCTTTGTTGCCTTTTTGCATGGCAACGGCTGTGCCAATGGTTTCTTGGGTTTTCAGTTCTGCATCTGAAATAGCTAGTTTCTTATTTTGAGAGGTGTAGCCTGTGGCCACGGCTTGGTCAATGGCGACTGCGTCGACTTTGCCAGTGACCAATTCGTTGATGGCTTCTCCCATGGCTTGAAGGGAGATAACTTCTGAGGAGGTCAGTTGTTCCTTGACCAGTTGTTCCTCCAAGGTTCCCTTCTGGGCGGCGATTTTTTTGCCCTTGAAATTGTCGAGGCTTTTGAGGGCATCTTTGTCTTCAGAGCGGACCAAGAGCACCCGACCATTTTCATAGTAGGAATCCGAGAAGGTTACAACTTCTTCTCTTTCTGGGGTTTTGGACAGTCCAGCTAAGGCGAGGTCAGCCTTGCCGCTACTGATGCTGGTCAAGACATTGTCGAAGCTCATGGCAGAGACTTCCAAGTCCACACCTAGCTCATCGGCAATATCCTGCGCCAGAGAAATATCTGCACCAACGACCTGGTTTTTTCCATCAATCAAGGTCTGGAATTCAAAGGGCGTATAGTCTGGGCTGGTGGCAACCACCAGCTTACCCTTAGCCTGAATAGCCTCTGGACTGGCTGTGGCGGAGCCGCTAGCGCAGGCCGTTAGGGTTAGACCGATGGCTAACAAACCCACTTTTTTCAAGATCTTGTTTAGATTCATCCCTTGCTCCTATTCTGCTGCTGTGTACTTGCTGGCTTCTTCTAGATATTTGGTGTAGCTACCGTCTTTTTTCACTTTGGCAATCACCTTGTTGACGACCGCCTGCAATTCCTTGTTGTCTTTTTGCATCGCCACTGCATTTCCTTGGGACTCATCTGTTTTGAGGCCCGCTTCAGCAATCGCCAAGTCCTTGTTTTGGCTCACATAGCCCAAGGCAACTGGCTTATCAATGGCCACTGCATCGACCTTGCCAGCAACCAACTCATTGATCGCCTCACCCATAGCCTGGAGTGACAGCAATTGCGCATCTGCTAGCTGATCTTTCACCATTTGTTCTGGAATCGAACCTTTTTGAGCCGCGACTTTTTTGCCTTTAAACGAATCCAAGGATTTGTAGAGATCCTTGTCTGCCGCCCGAACCAAGAGTGAGTGCCCATTTTCATAGTAGGAATCTGAGAAGGAGAGAACGGCTTCCCGCTCAGGCGTGCTGGTCAGACCTGAAATGGCTAGATCCGCCTTACCACTCTGCAAGGTAGAGAGCACATTATCAAAGCTCATCGTCGAAACCTCAAGCTCGACCCCCAGCTCATCCGCGATGTCCTGCGCCAGAGAAATATCTGCACCGACCACCTGGTTTTTACCATCAATCAAGGTCTGGAATTCAAAGGGTGCATAGTCCGGACTGGTCGCAACCACCAGCTTGCCCTTTTCCTGAATAGCCTCTGGCGTCGAAGCTGTACTGCTGCCACAAGCGGCTAAACTAAGAGCCAGCCCTAGGGCCGTCAAGCCTTTAAAGATTGTTGTTACTTTCATGTTTTATCTCCTCTTATCTTGATGTGAATATTATACATAGTTTTTGTATAATTTACAAGCTTTTTTGCAAAAAATTCCACTTTCATCGAGTAGAGACTAATTTCTAGTCCCTCTCACACCACCGTGCGTGCCGTTCGGCACACGGCGGTTCAATTAACTTTTAACGCATGTCGTTTAAGATAGAAATCTAGACAAGAAACCAGTCCTCTTTTAGTGAGGGCTGGTTTTGATATAGCTCGCTTTAAGACTGACTTCTGTACCACTAGTTGATAGTGGTTACCCCAGCCAGATACTTTATCGGCTATCCATTTCGGAACACCTAGTTTCAGAAGTCCCCATAGTCGTCTCGATTTTTTCTTCCATTGCTTCCAGATAATTACTCGGATACGAGTTCGTAAACGCTCATCTATTTGCGTCAGTATCGTCTTCATATTACCAAGTGAGAAGTAATTTACCCAACCGCGGATAACCCAATTTAATCGTTCAATCCGTGTCGTTAGGTCAATGCTCCACTTCCTCGTCGTTAGTCGCTTCAGCTTGCGCTTAAAACTCTGTACACTATCTTTATGGGGACGGCATTTCCAGCCTTTCGGAGATTTCCAAAAGCCAAAGCCTAAATACTTGAGTTTTGTAGGTCTCACAATCTTTGTCTTAGTCATATTGACCTTCAATCCTAATCGCTTCTCGATAAATCGGCTAATGGAGTGCATAACTCTTTTGGCGGATGCTTCACTACCAACTGTGATGACGCAGTCATCTGCGTAGCGAACAAAACGAAGACCTCGTTTTTCCAACTCCTTATCTAGTTCATTGAGCATGATATTAGACAAGAGAGGTGACAAATTCCCGCCTTGTGGGGTACCGACCAATGTTTTATAACGTTGACCCTTAATCACGACACCTGAATGGAGATATTTCCGAATCAGTGATTCCGTATCCCCATCTTGGATAATGTTGTGTACTAAGGACATCAGCCTATCTTGTGGAACTGTATCGAAGAACTTTTCCAAGTCAATATCCACTATCCATTCGTAGCCATCGTTAAGATACTCAAGAAGTTGAATAATAGC
>NZ_JACBXX010000032.1 GCF_013415245.1 Streptococcus danieliae
TATGAATTGAAAGGAAGCCATTTTTAGGCTATATTGTACTCACTATTTATAGATTGTAAAATTCTACCCACTACAGTTGACAAAGAGCCTGAACTTTTATCCTTCAAGGATGATTTTAAGAGGCTGTAATATTTTTCCATAGGTTAACTCCATCTAATTTATATAGATAGTA
This sequence comes from Streptococcus danieliae, assembly GCF_013415245.1. Lineage (GTDB taxonomy): Bacteria > Bacillota > Bacilli > Lactobacillales > Streptococcaceae > Streptococcus > Streptococcus danieliae_A. Next base: position 173 of record NZ_JACBXX010000032.1, read on the forward strand.
AAAAGGTCTAGCCCACATGAGGAGACTAGACCTTTTTAATTGTATGCCATAATTGATAGCATTTTCAGCTGGAAAAGGAGACAAGTACACTGTCAACTCCAATGCCACAACTGAAACATGATTGCTTTCCTAGTTGAGGTCTAGTTCTTCCGACGTTTGCGTTGAACCATTCCCAGAGTTGCTAGGAAACCAAGTCCAAGAACTGCAGCTCCTGATGCATTTTCAGTACCAGTATTCGGCAAGGACTTAGCAGCTGGGGCTTTAGCGGTAGCTTGAACCTTAGCTGGTGCCTGGTAACTTGGGTTGTAAGCCAAGGATACCCGTTTGGTAGCAGGTTTCTCTTGCTCTTGCGCAACTTGATCCTGTTTAGCTGGCTCTTCTGGCTTCGCTGGCTCTTCTGGCTTCGCTGGCTCTTCCGGTTTTGCTGGTTCTTCTGGCTTCGCTGGTTCTTCCGGTTTCGCTGGCTCTTCTGGCTTCGCTGGCTCTTCCGGTTTTGCTGGGTTAGCAACTTCCTGCCAGTCTGGGATTCCATTGGCATTGCTGTCCAAGACGCTGGATGTTGCCACAATTCGTGAATTTGGATTCACCACAGCGTATTGACTGAGGTCAGCTGTTTTCAAAAATTCAGCAAAGACAGCATCCATGGATGGTCCTTCTTCACGGGCACCACCGAGCATGTCATAGCCATCACCACCTGCTGCAACGAAATCATTGGTTGCAAGGTAGTAGGTTTTTTCCAAATCAAGATCTTGGTAGGTTTGTGTTTCTGGATCCAAGATTTGGATTTTCAGAATCCGTTCAGCTGCTTCAAGGGTTGGGTCAAAGAAAACACGCGCCCCAGAAACATGGAGGAAGAAACCGCTTGGCTCTAATAATGGCAAACCATTCTCATCCAAGACAGGATTGCCATCAGCACCTTTCTGGTGAATAGCAGACAGCGAACGCTTGAACATGTCCTGAATTTGTTGGCCCTTAACGGTAATTTGCGAAATCAAGTTTCCGAATGGTAGCACCGCAATCACATCACCCTTGGTAATGTCCTTGTCTTTAGCGATGGTTTCACGCAGTCCACCCCCATTAGTTACCGCTAGGTGACTTGGGTTTTGGAAACCAGTTTGGCCGTAAGCATAAAGGGCATCTGTGACAATGTTTCCAAGGTTAGTTTCACGAACCCGGACATTTTCCCGATTTCCTTTAAGTTCAACGGTATTATTGGCGCGAACGACTACAGCATTATCGGCGTCATAGGCCTCTTTGATCCGGCTCACCACTGCTGCAATTTCTGGATCTGCTTCAGCGTTTTTCAAATCAGCTGCAGAAATCAAGCTAGTTTGACCAAGCAATTGATCGGACTTCAGAACAATTTTACCAATATTGTTGAGGTAAGAACCAGTTTGGTTATAGGTTACATTGCTACCATAGGTTGCTGTTGCAACGGTATGGGAATGACCATCAATCAAAATGATACGCTTATCTTTCAAACTTTCATTTTTTGAAAGGGCTTCAGCCAAGCTATCACCACGCCATTCCAGTGGTGTTGTTGCATCAACCCCAAGGTGGGCCAAGATTACATAGTTTTTATAAGACTTACCTTCAGCCTTGGCCTTGGCTTCGATCTCTGCGATTACATTTTGAACTTCTGCAATCGGCTCGGTAAAGGTTACACCGACCACATTATTTGGGTGTGTTTTGGTTGCTGTTTCAGGTGTTGTTACCCCGATAACCACAAACTCATCCCCAGCTAGGTCTGGAGTTTTGTCCACAATGGTAGACGCCTTGAAGAGACGTGTTCCGTCGATATAAGTATTGGCAGAAAGGATTGGAAACTCAAGCAGTTGCTCATAGCGACGAAGTTGATCCAAACCAAAGTCAAACTCATGGTTTCCGACTGCAATCGCATCGTAGCCAACCATGTTAAGAATCTTCAAGCGTTCCTCACCCTTGCTAGAGTTGGAAATTGGGAGCCCTTGGAAGGCATCTCCAGCATCAACCACCAAGGTTGGCTGTTGCGCTTTTTCAGCCTTGATAACAGCGGCTGCTTTGGCATCACCGATAACGTTCCGGTCTTCGACAATCCGCCCGTGAACATCATTGGTATGGAGGATCACTAAATCCTGAGCAGCTTGAGCAGGTTCAGCCTCCGCACTGGCAGCACGCGCTGTCACATCATTTGACTCAGCTTGCGCTTCAGTGACTTCCACTGCAGCTTCTACAGGAACCTCCACGACTGGCGGTTGAACAGCCAAACTTGCTGTAGGAGCAGCAGCTGGTTCAGTAGCAGGACTTTCAACCTGACTAACCGCTTCCGCTGGTTGTTCGGCGCTGACTTCGTCAGCAGCAACTCCTGTTGAGAGGAAGAGTGGGGCCAGGAGGCCAGCAGATACAAGTGGCAGCAATGCTTCTTTTTTCATTGATACAATCCTTTCCATTTTCTACCCCTTATTATAGCACAAGAACGAAAAAAAGCCGAACAAAATCAACATAACTTTTCCAAGAAAAGATGAACGTTCTATTTTTATAAATAAAAATAGAAATAAAACTACTTATTCTTCGTCCTACTGATAAAAATGAACAGACCAATCCTTGAGTTCCTCTCCCTCATAGGCCATTTTGGCTGAGAACAGAGGTTTCTGGTCTAAAATCCACTGGAGAAAAAGATGATCCCCCTCCCAACTTGGTTTAGCGAGAACCTGATCATAGGGCACCCAGGCCAAAGTCCCTTCCGGGCTCTCAATTTGCTCACCCGTAAAATCATGAACCCGATAAACATAGGCGTACCAGTCCGTCCCAGGCGTAAAAGCCGGAAAGGTGATCAGACCAACCAGATCCATGGCCTCAACCACATACCCCGTCTCCTCGAAGACCTCACGCTTGGCACACTCCTCCGGACTCTCACCCGCCTCAACCTTGCCACCAACACCAATCCACTTACCCTCATGCACATCATTCGGCTTCTTATTCCGATGCAGAAGTAAAAACTCCTGCCCATTATCCAAATAACAAATCGTTGCCAACTGCTGCTTCATGATTTTCCTCCTAACCAATCAATCGGCTCTGCCAAAAATGCATTCGCTTGGGAAAAAGGCCGACTCCCGAAGAAACCCCGATAGGCTGACAGAGGACTGGGATGGACTGCTTCCAAAATCTGATGTCCCGGCCCAATCAAGGACTTTTTCCTTTGAGCAGACTTGCCCCAGAGTATAAAAACCGCTGCCTCTGTTTTCCGTCCCACAAGCGAAATCACGGCATCTGTTAAGGGTTCCCAGATACGCCCTTGATGGCTGTTAGCCTGGCCAGCTGCGACCGTCAAAACGCTATTTAACAAAAGCACACCAGACCGAGCCCAGTCAGACAAGTCCGTCTCTTGCCGCACCCCCAGATCGGCTTCCAACTCCTTAAAAATATTGCGCAGAGAAGGCGGAGCCTTGATCCCAGTGGGAACCGAAAAGCTCAAGCCATCCGCCTGCCCCTCCCCATGGTAGGGATCCTGACCCAAAATCACCACCCGCGTCTGAGCCAGACTAGTCAGTTCAAAGGCTCGAAAAACAGCCTCCCGTTCTGGGAAAACACGATTATCTACATAAACCTCATCTAGAAAGGCCTGAACCCGGTCAAAATAATCACTCCCCAGTTCCGCCAGCAAAGCGGGATACCAGTCTGTCTGCTTCAATCTATCCATGCTTGTCATTTCGAATCCATCCCATACTTGATAAGGTTAAAATTTGTGGTAAAAACTGAATTAAATAGCGGGTCTTACCACCTTCAAAGACTTGTAAGAAGAGAAAACCGCCCAAAACTGCCAACATCACAAACTGTAGCTCCACCCGATCGCCAGCATAACGCCGGCTGGCCCGCAGCACTCCCCAGGCCAGGGCTAACCAGACCAACTGTTTGACCCAGGCATAGACCTGAAACTCAGGCCGATCATAGGAGATAAAATGCCGGCGGATCCAGGTGAAAAAGGCTTGCTGGCCAATTTCCTCATAAAGGGGTGACACATAAGTCGTTTTTTCCTTGGCCAAATCTTCATAATAGATCCAGTTCATAGTTCCGTTTTTCACAGTCCCTGCCTGTTTGACCTGGGTGTGCTCCAGGAAGGTCCAGGGAGTATAGGCTTGGAGGCGACGAACAATTTCCTTTTTGACATTCTCCTTAGCAAACATGCCATTATTATACTTCTCTCGCTCCTCCGGCTCCAAGTAGGCCAGCAAGCCTTCCTTCATGTCCTCTTGATCCGTCCCGGAATAGGTCAATCCCAGATTGATGAAGAGGAGGGGCGTTTTTGCCAAGCCTTCTCCTTCAATTAATTGCACCTCATCTTGATGCGCAATCATCTGTTGCACCGGAAAGCTCAGCAAGGCAAAACCCAAACCAAAGAAACTAAGGCCCAAAAGACACTTCTTCCACTCTTTGGTAAAAAACAATATTAAAAAGAGGGCTAGAATCGTCACTAAAACGGTCGGTCTGAGGAAATAGGCTAGAGCCGTCAGCAGGCCTAGCTGCAAGGCCAAACGAATAATCAGCGAGGTCGTCTGTCGCGCCTTCAACAGGCCTAAAGCAAAGAAAAATTGCAGGCTAATCAGGGGCAAAGCCAGCATATCTGTATACATGGCCATAAAGAAAGGTGATGCCACCAGCAAGGCTGTATAAAAGAGAAAAACCAAATCTGCCCGCTTGCGTCCCCAAAAGCTCTCGACTCCCTTAAAGAGAATCAAGGCTGTACTATTGGTCGCCAGTAGATTGATTCCCTGTAAGACCCAAAGAGCGTTCATCCCAAAGGCTTTAAAAAACCAGCGCTCATAGAGAAACAAGGGAAGGTTATTGGGGTTGCGCGTGAGGTAACTGGCAATCGAGAGCGGCTTTGAGAGCTCAAAGGCTCCTAAAAAGACAACCGCTGCATCCCGCCGAATCAAGAGCTGGGCTGACAAGAGCAAGAGGATTTGAAAAGCCGTCAAAACCAGAATTACCGCAAGCTTATGCCGGCCTAAAAAATCATAGATCCGCTTCCAAAAAGCCGGTTGCTTATAGATCCAAAAAAACAGACCCAGGGCAGCCGGCATGGTCAGCCACCAGGGCTGGCCCAAATTGACAAAAGCAATGAAGACCCAATGCACCGCCAACACCAGTAAAAAAATCTGCAACAGTCTCGTTAAGACCTGATAAAGTTTGGACACGTCCTTCCGTCCTTTCCACAATAAGAGAGGGGATCAGGGAAGCAGACAGGAAGAGAGCCTTCCCTTTGAACTGCCTCCAATCTTCTCGACAATACACTTCGAGGCCGGGCATGGCCCAGCCTCTTGTCTCATTCAGCCAACTTCGCAGCAATCTCTTCGGCAAATTTTTCGAGATTTTCAATATCTTCGTCTTCGGCGGCCAAATCAACTTTGACACTTTCGGAAATTTTTTCAGCCCCAATTTCGGCAAAAACTTGATCAAAATCATCAACTGCCTTACAGAACTCGTCATAGAAGGTATCGCCAGAGCCGACTACGCCATAGTATTTACCTTCAAGATTTAGCTCTTTAAGATCTTCATAAAAGTCCACAATCTCATCTGGCAACTCACCGTCCCCATAGGTATAGGAAGCCACGATAGCTACATCGGCCTCGAGAAAATCCTCTGCCTCAACCGTTGTACACTCATCAATGTCCACATCCACACCAAGATCTCGTAATTTATCGGCAACAATGTCCGCAATTTCTTCTGTATTCCCTGTCATACTTGCATAGACAATTTTTGCTAATGCCATAAGGTCCTCCTCTGTATACCTAATCAAAATCAGAATACTCAACTTTTTGAAAATGATGCTACTTTCATTTTAAAATGGAATACGCAAACTAGTTTGGATCCACACTAGGCAGCCAGACGCAGGCATAACTCACGTTAGGCCGTGTGGATTCAAAATAGAAAGAGTATGAATATTCCTCGTTCATTTTACATTATATCACAAGTAATCTGAAAGTTTGCATTGCTCCCCGACTTTATCACCTAAAAATAGACAAAGACCAGCTAACCCCTTGTGCCCCAAGGGATTTGGCTAGTCTTTTTTCTTATTTGGGTGTTGTATATGGAGCCTTAGCGTAGTTTTTTAGCTCTTCAAA
>NZ_JACBXX010000146.1 GCF_013415245.1 Streptococcus danieliae
TGATTTCAATAGAAATCACGACTTTTTGTGGGATTTATTTTTGGAGTAGTTGAAAAACCTTTCATGAGCCAGTCTACTTGTTCAGATGTCAAAGTGAGAATTTTCTTTTCTCCATCAGGCCAAGTTAACTTACCATTTTCAAACCGTTTATAGAGAAGCCAGAATCCTTGACCATCCCAATAAAGAGCTTTAAAGCGATCTTTTTGGCTTCCACAAAAGAGGAAGACTTGGCCTGAAAATGGATCTAGTTGGAATTGAGTTTTAATCAGGTAAGCAAGTGAGTCAATTCCTTGTCTCATATCTGTTTTCCCACAGACTAGATGAACAAGGCCTAGGTCTAGTAAATTGATTGGCATCTGTTTCCTCCGATTTTTTATCTTTTTATTAGTATATCGGATAATAGGGATTCAAGATAGATACCTCGTTATTGGACGCTTACGGTAAACCGTAAGTGAACAAGGTATCTTCCGATAAAGTAGAAATCTAGCTATACTAGTCTCGGAAAACAGGAGTAGAGTAGATTGGTTTAGTGGATGCGAATTTGTTTAGGACGATAAATCTTTGTGACCTCGGTCAGGTCTATTTGATAGCTGGGAAAACAGATATGAGACAGGGAATTGATTCCCTAGCCTATATCATTAACCTGGATTATTCATACATATTATAAAAACCAGCTAGAATCGTTGAGATACCAAGGATTCTAGCTGGTTTCTTTTTTCACCCATTGGGTGAGACGTTTTACTGGACAAAAAAGGCTTCCCCTTTATGATATAAGTGCAAAAACAACCACAAGAAAGGAAACCTATATGTTCAGTCTATCAAAATAATTCTTCAAAATACAATGCTCTTTCAAACTTATCTTTTAATGGAGGAAATCTGACAAATTGTGGTGGTATGGTTCTCTTCAAAAAACTTTTTCAAGCTTTGAATCTCGAAGAACGAATTGCCAAGTACCTAGTTACAGATGATAAACGTCGGTATTATCGGTATTCAGATGTCGATATCCGTATGCAGTTTTTGTTTCAAATCTTAGTTGGCTTTGATACTGAATATGTGTGTAAAGAATTGAGGGAAGATGCATATTTTCCGCAAATTCTAGAATCTCAACAGGTAGCTTCTCAGCCAACCCTATCTCGCTTTTTCTCTCGTGTTAATACAGAAACTGTTAGAGCTTTGGGACAGATTAATATTGAATTAGTTCAGACTTTTTTACAGACTCAAAACACAAAGCAACTTATTGTCGATGTTGATTCAGCCCATTTTACTACTCATGGAAACCAAGAAGGTTCAAAGGGTGTGTCAAGAATTTTGTGTAAACTCCAAAGCAGAGTTTGAAAGTGTGTATTAATCGGACAAGGAATTGTAAGGATTTCCTTTTTGAGCCTAGTTGGATAACAAGAGAAATAGGGATTGGTGTCAAGGCTTTAAGCGAAGCGTGCCTTTACACCATATCCAATTTCTCTTAAACTAAATGAGGCTCAAAAGGGAAACTGCTCTTAGTAACTATTCATAAAACGATTCTAAGGTGTCACAACAGGCACTGAAACCTCTGTGTGAGCGGTCTTCATTTTTCAAATTGTACTCTTCAAAATAGGCGACTAGACAACGTTCTAAAGATGCTTCATTTGGAAAAACAACTCGCTTCTTGGTTTGTCTTTTAATCTGCTTATTCATGGATTCAATCAAATTCGTGGAATAGATACTGGATCGAATGCTAGGAGGAAAATCATAAAAGGTTAAGAGATTGTCTATATCAGCTATTTTCTGAATCAGTTTCGGATACTGTTTACCCCATTTTTCCATGAAGATTGTTAGAATTTCTTGTGCCTGAGAGCGATTCTCGCACTTATGAAGCATCTTAAAATCCTCTAAGATATCTTTTCGATCGACTAGTTTTACTCGGTTTACGATGTTTCTGGAGATATGCACTAAACATCGCTGTTGCTTAGCCAGTGGGAAATTTTGATAAATAATTTGATCTAATCCTTTGAAACCATCTGTCACAAATAAGGATACCTGTTTCACACCGTTAGCCTTTATTTTTTCCAGCAAATCAGACCAGGCTGTATTGTTCTCATTTGGTGAGATTTCATATCCAAGGATTTCTTTATAACCTTGATGTGTAATTCCAAGGGCAATATGGATACACTCTTTGCTTACAGAAGTCCGACGCAATGGGAGATAAGTGCCATCCAAATAGACAATGGAATAGCGTTCCTGTAGTTTTCATTCATGGAATGCAGTAACGTTTTCTTGAGTCAACTGGGTGATGTTTGAAACCGTAGCTGGTGAGTAATGATGGCCAAACATTTGCTCGATTAAATTTGCGATTTCTCTTGTTGTTACACCTGTTTGATAAAGCTTAATAATCATTTTTTCCAGCTCATCATCTCTTCTTGAATAAGAAGGAATGGTTTTAGGGACAAATTCGCCATTACGATCTCTTGGAATAATGAGGTTTAAAGTTCCGTATTTGGTTTCAAACTTACGTGTGTAAGAACCGTTGCGACTATTTCCTGAGTTGTAGCCACTAACATCATAGGGTTCATATCCTAGAACAGAGGTCAACTCTGCCTGTAGCAGCTCATTTAGGGCTTGTTCCATAGAAGCACGGAAAAACTCATTAATGTCTGAATGATTAGCTAGAAATGTGGTTAAATCTGTGATAAACTGGGTCATGGGAATAAATCTTTCTAGTAGTATTTTTTGTCTAACTCTACTATAGCAGGATTTATTCCTTTTTTGCGTTTACACAAGATATTGTACACTCTCGTTTTATCTCTCCAAAGATTTATGATTTAATTGAAGATAGTGGTGAAAACTACTTAATTAAGCTCAAGAGGAATAGAGTTCTTAGTCGTTCAGGAGATTTAGGCATACCTTGTTCTGAAGATGAAAATTTGACTATTTTACACCATGATGCTTATTCTGAAAAGACTTATCAGGCAAACTCCTGGAGACACGAGTGTCGTATTTGTCAGTTTTTCTATAGAAAGGAAGGAGAGGTGCCCTTAAGAGAAAAACGAATGAACTTATTTATATATGTATAATACTTGTGAAAAAAGAGAACAATTGAAAAGAACAATGATGTATCTGTTCTTTCCGATTGTTTTGGAATGTTTAATCTTGTTAGTCTAGACTATGAATAATATGGGTTGATTTTTGAAGAGTATAAAACATTGGATGATGTCATTGATCGGTTTCAAGAGGTCATTCAAAATCTATCAGCTAGTCAATTACAATCTATTGTCCGTAGAGAATGGACGTCTGCTATTTTTGAAATCCAATGAATATGACTTAAAAACAGGAGAATCGAACCAGGCAAAAAACCCCACTGTCAGCGTAAGTTTGAAGCTGACAGTGGGGTTAGATTTTTTTAGAATTCGCGATAGACATAGGGGTTAGCAGGTTCTTCAACGCGATCCCAGTTGGTGAGTTCTAAGGTTGGTAGGCTTTGGTTGAGGTCCTTGTGGAAGTGGATGGCGATTTTGCCCTTGGCTGTGACCCAGGTGTTGTCGGGGTAGGACTGGTCTTGGCCGGTGGTTAAGAGGCCGTAAACGCCAGAGTCTGCGATGCAGTGGATGATGCCGAAGCGAAAGAGGAATTGTTGTTGGCTTTGTTTGGGGTCGTTGTAGACGAAGCCGGTCATTTGGACTTCCTTGCCCAGGAACTGGTCGGGGTAATCGTAGAGGGCTTCCATAAATTCCATGTAGTTTTGGGTCGTTACCTGGATGGTGTCTTCTTTCAGGTATTTGGCTGCGACTGCCTGCATTTCGGTATCATAGGCTTTTTTGGTGAAATAGGAGCTGGTGTCGGGTTTGAGGTACTGGCTGCTGGTTCCTTCATCGGCCTGGATTTCTGCGGATGCCCCAGCCGCGAGGGGGAATTGGTAGCCCTTAGCCGAGACAGTCGTGGAATCTAGGCTGACGGTGGGAAAGAGAAAGCCGACTAAAAGTGGGAGTGCCAGGACGAGGTAGGCTACTGGCTGACTGGTCTTGCCCTTTTCTTTTTCTTCCAAGATCAACAAGCGCAATTGAATCAGGGCTAGGAGGAAGGTTAGGGCCATGGAGAGGTAGGCCAGGTAGGAGTAGTGGAGGTTGATGTAATGGTCGAGTTTACCGCTCCAGGTCAGGTAGAGGCTGAGTTCAAAGTAGCCGGCTAGGATTAAAAAGCGAATCATAGGAAAACCTCCAAACTAGCTGCAAACAGGAATACAAGGGCGACGGTGATGAGGATAAAATTGCGGATAAAGGATTTTTTGAAAACACGGGTCATCATGAGCAGGTTCTTAATGTCCAGGACGGGTCCGATGACTAAAAAGGCCATCACGGGAGCCATGCCGAAGGTGCCCAAGAGAGAGGAGCCGATAAAGGCGTCTGCCTCACTACAGAGAGAAAGCAGAAAGCTCAGGAGCATCAAGATGAGAATGGCGACCAAGGGGTTGCTGGAAATGCTGGTGAGGATGCGGGTTGGGACATAGACCTGCACACAGCTGGCGAAGAGGGCGCCTAAAATGAGGTAGCGGCCAGAATCGAAAAATTCATCAATGGCGTGGACCCAGGATTGGAAAAGGCGGCCTTGTTTAGGATCGGTGTGCTTGTGGCCGTGTAGGGGGAGGTTTTTATGGCTGACCAAGATATCCTCGGTCCAGACAAAGCCTAGAAGCAGGCCGAGGGCTTGGGCCAGGATGAGGGAACCAAGGGCCCGTGTCAGGGCGAAGAGCCAGGAATTGCCAAAGGCCGAAAAGGTCGCAAACAAAACGATGGGATTAATGACCGGAGCGGTCACTAGAAAAGGGATGGCGGTATAGGTTGGGACCTTCTTTTTGAGGAAGCGATGAATGATGGGGACAATCCCACATTCACAGGAGGGGAAAATCAAGCCCGCAAAGGAGCCGATGAGAATATTCAAAAGACGATTTTTAGGGAGGGCCGCAACAACTTTTTCTGGAGTGAGGTAGACTTCAATAAAGCCCGAGATAATGCTGCCTAGGAGCACAAAGGGGAGGGCTTCAATAACAATGGATAGAAAAATCGCGGACATCTGTAGAAAACTCGCAGGTAGTTCAGAAAACATAGGAGCTCCTTTCTGTTTGTTTACCATTATATCAAAAGCAGGGGGCTTCAGAGATCGACCGATTTTTGACAGAGTCAGAGGCAGGGCTTTGGTGTATAATAGGGAAATGGCACTCTTGCTATTTTGCTTCAGAGGCTGTTAGCTTCGACTTGCTGCCTTGTTTGAATGTAAATTAGTCTGAGTCATAATTGCAGAATGAAAAAAGGAGGAAATCATGCGTCTACGTGGATTTGAATTGGTGACAGCCTATACCGATTCCCAGCTTTTGCCCAAACGGGAAACAGCTCATGCAGCGGGCTATGATTTAAAGGTTGCGGAAGCGATGGTGATTGGGCCAGGTGAAATTCGTTTGGTCCCGACTGGAGTCAAGGCCTACATGCAGGCCAACGAAGTTTTATACCTCTATGACCGTTCTTCCAACCCGCGCAAGAAGGGCTTGGTATTGATCAACTCCGTCGGCGTGATTGATGGTGATTATTACGGCAATGAAGCCAATGAAGGACACATTTTTGCGCAAATGCAGAACATCACGGATCAACCGGTTGCCTTAGAAGTTGGTGAGCGGATTGTACAGGCGGTTTTTGCGCCCTTCCTCTTGGCGGATAATGATCAAGCCGGTGGTCAACGTCAAGGTGGTTTTGGCTCAACGGGTCGCTAGGAGGAGCGATGGCTAAGAAGAAATCAACCTTTATTTGCCAAAATTGTGACTACCATTCTCCTAAATATATGGGCCGTTGTCCCAACTGTGGTGCTTGGTCTTCTTTTGTGGAAGAAATTGAACAAGCTGAGGTCAAACATGCGCGTGTGAGTCTGACCGGTGAAAAGGCGAAGCCCATGAAACTCAATCAGGTAACGTCTGTCGATGTCTCGCGGACTCGGACTGGCCTAGAAGAATTCAACCGTGTCCTCGGTGGTGGTGTGGTTCCTGGTAGTCTGGTCTTGATTGGAGGAGACCCAGGAATCGGCAAGTCGACCCTGCTTTTGCAGGTATCGACCCAACTATCCCGATTGGGAACCGTTCTCTATGTGAGTGGGGAGGAGTCGGCCGAGCAGATCAAGTTGCGGGCGGAACGTCTGGGGGATCCGGATTCGGATTTCTACTTGTATGCGGAGACCAACATGGACAGTATTCGGACAGAAGTCGAACGCTTGAAACCGGATTTTCTGATTATCGACTCCATCCAAACGATTTTGTCTCCGGAGATTTCCAGTGTGCAGGGGTCAGTGAGTCAGGTGCGGGAAGTAACCAATCAGCTCATGCAGCTGGCCAAGACCAATAAAATCGCGACCTTTATTGTAGGCCACATGACCAAGGAGGGGACTCTGGCGGGCCCCCGGACCTTGGAGCATATGGTGGACACGGTTCTCTATTTTGAGGGGGAGCGCCAGCACACCTTTCGGATTTTGCGGGCTGTCAAAAATCGCTTTGGCTCGACCAATGAAATTGGTATTTTTGAGATGCAGGCTGAAGGTTTGGTGGAGGTGCAGAATCCGAGTCAGGTCTTTTTGGAAGAACGTTTGGATGGGGCAACTGGCTCCTCGATTGTGGTGACCATGGAGGGGACTCGGCCGATCTTGGCAGAGGTTCAGGCCTTGGTGACCCCAACCATGTTTGGTAATGCCAAGCGGACAACAACGGGCCTGGATTTTAACCGGGCCAGCTTGATTATGGCCGTTTTGGAGAAACGGGCCGGTTTGCTCTTGCAGAATCAGGATGCCTACCTTAAATCTGCCGGTGGGGTCAAATTGGATGAGCCGGCGATTGATTTGGCTGTTGCAGTTGCGATTGCTTCTTCCTATAAAGATTTGCCGACCCGGCCTGATGAAGCCTTTATTGGTGAGATTGGTCTGACAGGTGAGATTCGCCGGGTAAACCGTGTGGAGCAACGGATCCAGGAAGCGGCCAAGTTAGGTTTTAAACGGATTTATGTGCCACAGAACTCCATCCAAGGGGTTAAATTACCCCAGGGGATTGAGGTTATCGGAGTTACCCGGATTGGGGAAGTCCTACAGAAGGTGTTTGGATGAAGTATGATGTGATTTTATTGGTCGCAGGTTCTGGCCGCCGGATGGGGGCTGCTTGCAACAAAGTTTTTTTGGAGCTAGAAGGCCAGGCTATTTTCACCTATAGTCTTGAGGTTTTTCAAGCCGATCCTGATTGTGGACGGATTGTTTTGGTCGGCCGACCCGAAGAGCAGGTTGCTTTTGCAGATTATTTGTCGCAGCAGGTTGTTTTTGTAGCTGGTGGGGCGGAACGCCAGGATTCGGTGCGGCTGGGCTTGGCTCAGGTTGAGGCTGACTGGGTTATGGTTCATGATGGAGCCCGTCCCTTCATTAGTCTGGAGCAACTGCAGGGACTTAAGACGCAGCCCAATTCCATCTTAGCTGTGCCGGTGATAGATACCATCAAGGAGGTGGGGTCTGAGTTTATCCAGCGGACGCTTCCCCGGGAGGCCTTGATGGTGGCTCAGACGCCTCAGTTTTTTGAGCGTCGTTTGCTGGCTGAGGTCCATGAGCAGGCCTTGCAGGCGGGTTATTTGGGGACCGATGATGCCAGTCTGGTGGAGGTCTTTAGTGAGGTTCAGGTGGGTCTGGTTCCAGGTTCTTCTTGGAATCTGAAGCTGACAAGGCCGGAAGACCTGGTTTTGGGCCAGGCAATTAGGAAGGAAGTGTTTTAATGATCCGAATTGGCCAGGGTTACGATGTTCATGAGTTGGTTCCAGGCCGTCCCTTGATTGTGGGTGGTGTGAACTTGCCCTTTGACCGTGGGCTCAAGGGGCATTCGGATGCGGATGTACTCCTCCATGCGATCACCGATGCGCTGATCGGAGCACTCGGACGTGGGGATATCGGTCATGCCTTTCCTGACAGCAATCCCGAATTGACAGCCATTGCTTCTACAAAAATTTTAGCAGCTATTTATGAAGAAATGAGAAAAGCGGGTTACCGTGTGGGCAATCTGGATGCGACCATTTTGGCCGAACGGCCCAAAATGGCGCCGCATCTGCCTGAGATGAAAAAAAGGATTGCAGCCCTACTCCACATGGAGGTCAAGGATGTGAATCTCAAGGCGACAACGACCGAAAAACTCGGCTTTGTGGGTCGTGAGGAAGGGATGGCAGCTCAGGCGGTTGTCTTGTTGGTGAAGGAGTAAGAAGTGGATAGTGATCGAAATTATGTAGAAGAAAATTTGCTGAACTTTGTCGAGGCAGGGGATCCGGAGCGGATCTATGTCTATGAACTGGCGGCAGATTTGGGAGGCTATGCGGCCAATCATCAGTTACGGTTTCTGGTTTTGGAGGAGCAGGCGACCAATCTGCTTCTATCTCAGGAGCCTGTGGATCAGTTGCAGGTGCGCCGGCAGTGGGTTCTGGAACCAGGGATTCTGGGCGACTGGGAGATTGACCCAGACCTATTTTTGAATCCTTAGACTTATGGTATAATTTCAAAAAAGATGAATGAGGAAAGAATTGTGACAAACAAGATTCGAGTGCGTTATGCACCAAGTCCGACAGGGCTTTTGCATATTGGGAATGCGCGGACAGCGCTCTTTAACTATCTCTTTGCGCGCCACCATGGTGGTGACTTTGTGATCCGAATTGAAGACACTGATCGCAAGCGTCATGTGGAAGACGGGGAACGTTCCCAGTTGGAAAACTTGGCCTGGTTAGGGATGGACTGGGATGAGAGTCCAGTAAATCCAGGAGCATTTGGCCCTTATCGCCAATCAGAGCGTTTGGAGATTTACCAATCTTACATTGATCAATTGCTTGAGGCTGGCTTGGCCTATAAATCTTATGTGACCGAAGAGGAACTAGCAGCCCAACGGGAGCGCCAGGAAGCAGCTGGGGAACCTCCTCGCTACATTAATGAGTTCCTGGGCATGTCTGATGCTGAAAAAGCTGCCTACATTGCTGAACGGGAAGCAGCTGGTATTGAACCTACAGTCCGATTGGCTGTCAAGGAAGATCAGATTTACAAATGGTCTGATCTAGTTAAGGGTGAGATTGAATTTGAAGGTGGCAACATTGGTGGTGACTGGGTTATCCAGAAACGCGATGGCTATCCAACCTACAACTTTGCGGTGGTTATTGATGACCACTTGATGGAGATTTCTCACGTTATCCGTGGGGATGACCATATTGCCAACACTCCGAAACAATTGATGGTTTATGAGGCTCTAGGTTGGGAAGCACCGCTCTTTGGTCACATGACTCTGATCATTAATAGCGAAACCGGGAAAAAACTATCTAAGCGGGACACTAATACCCTCCAGTTTATTGAAGATTACCGGAAAAAAGGTTATTTACCAGAGGCTGTTTTCAACTTTATCGCCTTGTTGGGTTGGAATCCAGGTGGAGAAGAGGAAATCTTTAGCCAGGCTGAGTTAATCCAATTATTTGATGAAGCGCGTCTTAGCAAGTCTCCAGCAGCTTTTGATCAGAAGAAACTGGATTGGATGAGTAATGAATACTTCAAGAAGGCTGACTTGGAAACCCTTTTGGACTTGACCCAACCCTTCTTGGAGGCGGCAGGTCGTTGGACCGATAAGGCGGCAGATATGGTTGCCCTTTATCAACCGCAATTGACAGCTGCAGAGGATATTGTGCCCCTAACTGATTTGTTCTTTGCAGACTTCCCAAGTTTGAGCGAAGAGGCTGCGGCAGTTCTTGCCGGTGAGACAGTGCCGGTGGTCCTATCAGCCTTCCGTCAAAAATTGGCGGATTTATCTGAGGAGACTTTCCAGGTGGAGAATATTTCACCGCTAATTAAGGAAGTTCAAAAGGAAACGGGTGTGAAAGGTAAAAATCTCTTTATGCCGATTCGGGTGGCAGTATCGGGTGAGATGCACGGACCTGATTTGCCGAATACAATTTTCCTTCTTGGAAAAGAAAAGGCTCTTGCGCATTTGGATGCAGCCTTGAACCAACATTAACAAAAAAAGAAACCAGCTGAAACGTCTGGTTTCTTTTTTTGTGGACAGAGTGTCTATTTGAAATCGCTTTTTTTGCAGTATTTCGACTTGCTAAAATAAACATTTCCTACCTGTTTCTATGTGAAGTGAGAACCTTGTTATATAGGCGATTTTAATGAAAAAATCACAAGTGAGAATGCACCTTATCACTTTACATGACTGCTATAAAATGTTATCATAGTAAGGCCTATAGTGTAGGATTGCGATTATTTCATACACAACGGGTTAATAACAAAAAAGGAGAAGAAAGGACGAAATGAAGAAACACTTATTTGATCGTTCGGTTCAAAGGTTTTCCATCCGGAAGTATTCCTTTGGAGCTGCATCCGTCCTGCTAGGAACCTTGCTCTTTGCTGGGCAGAGTGTTCAAGCAGAGGAAGCTGCGGCCTCTGAATCTAGCGAAAGCAATACGTCAGCTTCAGCTGGTTCATCTTCGGATGCAACACCAGAAGCTGCTTCAGACGCATCTACTTACAATGCAGAACCTGCTGTACTAGCAAGTGAAGCACCTGTAGCAGCGCCTGCAAGTTCTGAAACGTCTACCGCGTCATCTGAGGCCGCTACTTCAAATTCATCTGCAACTGTAGAAGATAACACTGCTACAGTAACAGCAGCGACGAATGTTGAAGAAGAGAAGACGGAAGAGAAGGTTGAGGAAAGCAAGGAGGTTGAAGTAGCGAAACCAGCTACACCTGCTCGAACTAGTGCTTTCCGCGCAGCAACAGCTCCAGAAGCCGCAACTGTTGTTACAAATTGGGATCAATTTGTTTCAGCCCTATCTAACGCTAGTGTTACAGATATCAAGGTACAAGGACAAATTTTTGCTCCGGATACTGTGAATGGTATTACCAATGGTAATGGCTCATCTGAAGCAGCCAATGCGAAAACAAAATCTGTAGATCGGACTTTGTCTCTGGCTATTGCTAACCGCGCTCTTAATATCTATGGTGATGGTGCCAATAGCGGAATTGACTTCCGATCTTATTCCATTAAACCAACTGCAGGTGCTGTTGGAGACATTCTTTTCAGCAACTTGAGTATCTATAGTGCCAATTCAAAAGGACCTATTGATCTCAGCCAAGTTAGTGCTTCAAAGGTTACATTTGAAGATGTTAAGAGTGAAGGGGTTATGTTTGGTGGCGGTCAAAATACGACAGTTGTCATCAAAGGAAATACAACCTCCAACTTGGCAGATAGCTATACATCATTAGCTGGTGGAACACAATATGTTCAGATGAACGTACCACACAATGGTTTGTACGCTGAAGGTGAATCGAATGAGGACAAAAAACAACCACGTGGAGCGAAACAAGCTACTCGACGTGCAGCGAATATTCATTCTGCTAAGAATGTTATTGTTGAGTCTGATGCTACCTTTACATTGAACCGCGCTTCTGAAGGTGATGGAATTAGTCTTCCAAGTAATTCAGTGGTTGAGGTGAAAGATAAAGGGTCGATGACGATTAATATGAATACGTCATCTGACACTTCCAACCCAGCTCGTTACCACAATGCAGCTATCTTTATGCCACAAAATGGTACTGTGAAGACTGGTAAAGAGTCTAAACTGGCGATTAATTCATCAATCGGTCAGGCTATCTCTATTGGTGTTCGTCGCCCAGGAGATACGGTGACAGATGCGAATCGTTTTGGTGGGTATGGTATCCGTAATACAACGAAAATTACAGGATCTTCAGCAACAATTTCGATTGGAGAAGAGGCTACTGCCACCTTTACAGGTCGTGATAGTATCATTACTGGTCACAACGCTACCTTCACATCAGGTGAGAAATCTAAAGTAGATTTCAAAAACAAGGGTCGTGGGGTTGCGATGGACCTAGGAGATAATTCTCACATTCTCTTTGGGAAACATTCGAATAACGTCTTTGAATCTGATGGTAAAGCTCCTTATAATGGAAATGGAGCGGCTTCTGGTAGTTATGACGGTTATAACTATATTGGGGTTAATGAGCAAGGGACGATTACAGTTGATGATCATGCACGCTTTATTGTTGTTGCGAAAAACCGTAATGGAAGCCAGAAGATCGGAAATGAATATGACGATTTGATTTCCCTTGATTCTCAGAAGGGAACAGCTACAAAACCATTGTTTGTTGCAAATCAAGGTTCGATTACAGATATCCGAGATGACAACAATAACTTCTATGCTGAGTTGATTTCTGTGCCATTAGGAGCAACTAAGAATGTTGTCTTCCGTATTGATACACCACTTTACTTCAGTTTGCAGCGTTACTCAACGCCTGAAGGTCAACAAGTTGGAGATCCTAACGGAAAATTACCGAATTCTACACCGCAAGGATTTAACCCTCCTCCAGCTGGAACCCCTAACTTGGTTTATGGTAATACCAAGGGAACCAAGATGGAGTTTGTTATCGATAACAGCTTAGGGATTGATAGCTACACGGTTTATGCACGTAATGAGGGGACTCATCGTGCTCCATTGCAAAAAGATACGTCTAAACAGAACTCTGTTTGGGCTAATATTAAGCAAGGTGATGTTGCGCTTGATGGATTCGGTGGACCAATTACAGTTTCTGGAAGTGATCCATCTATTCGATTGGCAAACTCTCCGGGAGGGATTTTACCAGTTGAGCCAAATACCAGTAAAGACCGAAGCTATGACATTGACGTAGCTACACAAAACTCACACAGTGTTTGGGTTCCAAACGGGACGAAAATTAACCCACTTGCAAAACATACAAATACTGTTGAGTACTATGTGAAGCAAGCAGATGGTTCTCTTGTCCCATTAAGTCAATTTGTTGCAGGCGAAAAAGATTCTGTAACAGAACGTTCTGATTGGGAACGTAAGATGGATATCGTCCTTGACGTTGAAGCAATGAAGCAAAGATTTGCGAATACGGTCATCGATAGCGGAAATACCTTCTTGAAAGAGTATGCGAAAATTCCATATTCTCCAAAAGCAGATACAGGTTGGACTTTAACTGCAAATAGTGAGACTAAGAATACTTACTCTACTCTCAATAAGAGCTTATCTGGTTACGTGGCTACAATCACAGAATCAAATGTACCAAATCTTCAGAGTCTTGTTGGTCAAAGGGGCCAAGGTGAGAGTGTACATGCGGTATTGGATGCTTCTAATATTACCGACACAATCTTAACAGATAGTAATGGTAAGAAGGTTGTTAGCGATTCTTACTGGAAAGACTTTAACGATACAGGATTCCCAGAGAATTACCTTACAAAAGTTGTATTTGAGTTGACTGACACGGCGAAAGTTGTTTATCGGAATACAGCAAATCCAGCTAACCCAGTTGTTCTCTCTGATTCTGGATCTTTAGATGGAGCTGCAGGTGAGTCTGTTCCTTATACAGCGGATCAAGTACGTGCCAAATTGGAAGAGTACAAGAAAGCTGGATATGAGTTGGTAACAGATGGCTATACTGGCTATACTTACAATGAAGCAACAAAATCATTTGAACGTACAGGGACAACGGTTCCAACATTTGATGGTGTAGATGGTGAGCAAGTCTTTAATGTTGACTTGAAACCTCGTGTTGTTCCAATTACACCTGAGAAACCAGTTGATCCAAGCAAACCAGTTGATCCGACGGATCCAACATCACCAAACTATCCAAATCCAGATAATCCAGAAGCCCTCAAATTGACTGAGGATGTGAAGCGTACTGTTCGTTATGTAGATCAAAACGGTAACGTTGTTTCACCAGAAGTTGTTGATAATCTTGGATTTAAACGTGAAGGTACAATTAACCTTGTAACAGGAGAAACAACGCTCGGTGATTGGACACCAACTACTGGAGATAACTTCGAGAATAAGAAATCACCAGTTGTGAAAGGCTTTGTTCTTGTGGATCCAAATCAAGTAGATGCAGGTTCTCATGAGAGCGTGAAGGCGACTGATCCAGACTATGTCGACACAGTAACCTATAAACCAATTTCACGTTATGTTCCAGAATTCCCTGAAGGATCTACACCAACGAACCCATGGACAGAAGTTCCATACGTGAATGATCCAACGGATCCAAGTAAGATTGTTCCACCAACTGATGAAACACAACGAATTCCGTACATCGAGGGAATGGTGCCAACCAATCCAGCAGATGGTTCTCCGTTACAACCAGTTGATCAGAATGATCCAACTAAGGGTTATATTCCTCCAGCGCCAACGGATTCTGGAGTAGAGACGAAGATTCCTTACAAGTCTGTTGCAGATCAAGCACAGGTTATCTATCGTGTTGTATCAGCAGATGGTAAGACAGTTGTAAATCCAGAAGTTGCAACTTCTGGCTTATTGGATGGTACAGCAGGAGCTGAGATCACGTACTCAACAACAGCAGCCTTGAAAGATTTGTATCTCAAAGGTTACAAACTTTCAGAGAACTCAACTGTTGAAGGAAATAAATACCGTTCTGGTTTGACTTTTGATGGTCAAAATGGTGTGGATACTTACTACGTTGATGTAACTCCGATTATTGTTCCGGTTACTCCAACAACTCCGGTTACTCCAGATCAACCAGTTGATCCAAATAAAGTTCCGGAACTTCCTAAGAATCCAGATCCAACAGATCCAAGTACACCAAACTATCCACAAGATCCAGATCCGAATAAACCGAAAGATCCGAATAAACCATCACTCTCTAATCCAGAGGTTTTAAACTTAACAGAAGATGTTAAGCGGACGGTTAAATACGTTGATGAATCCGGTAAAGAGCTTTCTCCAGATGTAGTCAACACACTCGGCTTTACGCGTACGGGAACTGTAAACTTGGCGACAGGTGAAACAACTCTTAATGATTGGGTAGCTACAGATGGCACTGACTTCAAAGATGCTACTTCTCCTGTAATTCCAGGCTATATCTTGAAAGATCCAAGCCAGAAGGAAGCTGGAGCTCATACTGGTGTTCAAGCAACAGATGAGGACCTTGAAGATCGCGTTGTCTATGTACCAGTTTCTAAGTACGTACCATCCTTCCCAGGTGTTCCAGAAGAGGACAAACCGAACAATCCATGGAATGAGGTTCCATACAAGGAAGATCCAACGGATCCAACTAAATTGGTACCACCAACAGATCCAACTCAGGTAATTCCATATATTCCTGAATTTGAACCTACAATTCCACTTCAACCAGTTGATCCAAATGATCCAACTAAGGGTTATATTCCTCCATCACCAGAAGATCCAACAAAAGTAACAGAAATTCCATTTGTACGTATTGATGCGGCTGTGGTTGTCTACAATTATGTGGATCAAGATGGTAAGACTCTTATTAAGGAACTTGAACGTTCAACTGAGTTTAAAGGCAAGAAGGGTGATGTCATTGGTACAGATGGTGTGGCTTACACAACTGCTGAAACAATCGCTAAGTACAAGAAACTCGGATACGAGCTTGTCAATGATGGTTTCCCAGCTGGAGCAACATTCGATGGTACTAAGGGTACAGATACCTACTATGTAAGCTTCAAAGCGAAATTGGCTCCAGTTACACCTGATAAACCAGTTGATCCAAATAACCCAGTTGATCCAAATGATCCGGATTCACCAAATTATCCTGATCCAACGGACCCAGATTCGAAAGATCCAAGCAAGATGTTGAAAGATGTTACTCGTGTCATCCAATATCTCGAGCAAGGTACAGAAACTGTCCTTAGTGGAGAAGTATCTGATAAAGTAAGCTTCCGTCGTGAAGGTGTTGTTAACCTTGTAACTGGTGAAGTTGTTTGGAACCAAGAAGGCTGGCAACCAGCTACTGCTGAGTTTACCAACCGGACTTCTCCAGCAATTCCAGGATATCATTTGGTAGATGCATCACAATTCGAATACGGAGCTCACGCTGGTATTACCAATGCTAGTGAGAATATTGTTGATAAAGTCTACTATGCTAAGAACCCTGATCCAGATAAGATTGCCGTTCAACTTGTTTACCGTGAGGTAAAAGAAGATGGAACAACCGTTGTAAAACAATTGGAAGCTTCCGATCAAATGACTGGTAATCAAGGTGATGATGTTCCTTATACTCAAGATCAAGTCAATGAGATTGTGGCGAAATACCATGCTCAAGGTTACAAACTTGTGAAAAATGGATATCCAACTGGTGCTAAGTTTGATGGTGAGCCAGGCTCTGCGACAAATTACTTCGTTGATTTGACACCAATCATCATTCCAATCACTCCGGAAAATCCAGTTGATCCAACTAAACCAGTTGATCCGAAAACACCTGGTTACCCAGATCCAGAAGATCCAAATCCACCAGTTTATCCAACTCCTGATAAGGAAGAGGCTCTTAAACTGACAGAAGAGGTTAAACGGACAATCCGTTATGTGGACCAAGACGGTAAAGTGGTTGCTGCAGAAGTTGTTGACAGCCTAAACTTCCGTCGCGAAGGTACCATCAACCTCGTGACTGGTGAAACAACACTTGGAGAATGGACAGCTGTTTCTGGTAATGGTTTCAATGATAAGACTTCACCAGTTGTAACTGGTTATGTTCTTGTGAATCAAGAGCAGAAGGAAGCCGGAGCTCATACAGGGGTTCAAGCAACAGATGAAGATTACCTCGACGTTGTTGCTTACAAACCAATTTCTAAGTATGTTCCTAAATTCCCAGATGGTTCAACACCAACTGATCCATGGACAGAGGTTCCATATGTAAATGACCCTACTGATCCAAGCAAGATTGTTCCACCAACAGATGAAACTCAACGGATTCCGTATGTTGAAGGATTTGTACCAACAGATCCAACTGATGGAAGTCCATTGCAACCAGTGGATCCAAATGATCCAAGCAAGGGTTACATCCCACCAGCACCAACAAATCCAGGTGTTGAAACAACAATCCCTTATGTTGAAGTTGATAAGCCAGTTGATCCAGATGCGAAAGATGATCAAGCACAGGTTATCTACCGTGTTGTCTCTGCAGATGGAACATCAATCGTTAATGAACAGATTGCAACATCTGGTATCCTTAACGGTAAAGAAGGAGCTCGGATTACTTACTCTACAGCAGCAACCTTGAAAGACTTGTACCTCAAAGGTTATACTCTTTCAAGCAATTCAACTGTTGCAGGTGAAAAATACCGTGCAGGCTTGACCTTCGACGGTAAAGATGGTGTTGATACTTACTATGTAGATGTAACAGCGATTGTAGTCCCTGTTACACCGGAAAAACCAGTTGAACCAAACAAACCGGTTGATCCAGAAACACCAGAATTGCCTAAGAACCCAGATCCAACAGATCCAACTACACCAAACTATCCAGATCCAGATAAGACAGACATCTTGAAACTGGAAGAAGAAGTTCTTCGTACTGTTCGTTACTACATCCGTGGTAAAGATGGACAATTGACTGAAATGACTGCTGAACAAGCAGCAATGAAGTCAGATACTCTCCGCTTCCGTCGTGAGGGAACCATCAACCTTGCAACAGGTGAAACAGTTCTTCAAAATTGGGTAGCGCTTGATGGTTCTGCCTTTGGTGCTTACACATCTCCATCTGTTCCAGGTTATGTCTTGGAAAATGCATCTCAACTTCAAGCAGGTGCTCATAACGGAATCTCTGCTGACTCTGCGGATATCCACGATCAAGTTATCTACGTACCAGTTGGTAACTATGTTCCGAAATTCCCAGATGGTTCAACGCCAACTGATCCATGGTCAGAAGTACCGTATGTAGCAGATCCAAGCAAACCAACGGACATTGTTCCACCTACTGATCCAAAACAACCTGCAATTCCATATGTTCCAGGTATGACTCCAGTAGATCCAGAAACAAATGAGCCGTTGAAACCAGTGAATCCTGATAATCCAGGACAAGGTTACATCCCACCAGTTCCAACTTCTCCAACTACGGATACGGAAATTCCATACGTGAAGAACCCAACTCCAGAAGTGAAAGAAGATCAAGCACGCGTTATCTACCGTGTTGTTGATGAATCAGGTGCTGTTGTTAACCCATCTCTTCGTGATTCAGGACTCATCGTTGGTCGTGAAGGTGAGGAAATCAAGTACTCAACTGCTCCAACCTTGAAAGAGCTATACCTTGAAGGTTACACGCTTGTCAAAGATGGCTTTACAGCTGGTGCTAAATACGATGGTCAAGATGGCGTTGATCTCTACTATGTAGATGTCAAAGCAATCGTAATTCCAGTGACTCCAGAAAAACCAGTTGAACCAAGCAAACCGGTTGATCCAGAGACACCAGAATTGCCTAAGAACCCAGATCCAACAGATCCAACTACACCAAACTACCCAGATCCTGAAAAACCTAAGGATCCAAATGTAGAGCCAAGCACAGATATCTTCAAGCTAGAAGAAGAAGTTGTTCGTACCGTTGGTTACTATGTCCGCGGTAAAGACGGACAATTGACAGAAATGCCAGCAAATCTTGCGGCTATGAAGTCAGACACACTTCGTTTCCGTCGTGAAGGAACAATCAACTTGGCAACTGGTGCAACTACCCTTAAGAACTGGGTAGCTGTCGATGGTTCTGCCTTCGGTGCCTACACATCACCTTCTATCCCAGGATACGTCTTGGAAAACGCGTCTCAACTTCAAGCAGGTGCCCACAACGGAATCACTGCTGACTCTGCGGATATTCATGATCAAGTTGTCTACGTACCAGTTGGTAACTATGTTCCAGAATTCCCTCCAGGCGTAACTCCAGAGAAACCATGGACAGATGTACCATATGTAACGGATCCAAGTAAACCAACGGATATTGTTCCACCTACTGATCCAAAACAACCTGCAATTCCACATATTCCAGGTTTGACCCCAGTAGATCCAGGAACGAAAGAACCATTGAAACCAGTTGATCCACAAGATCCAACTAAGGGTTACATCCCACCAGTTCCAACAACACCTACCGATGATACTAAGATTCCATACATCAAGAATGTTGTGGAAGATAAGGCTCAAATTATCTACCGTCTTGTAGATGAAGCTGGTAAGGTTGTCAATGCAGAATTGGCGAAATCTGATGTAATCAATGGTGAAGAAGGTCAAGAAATTCAGTACTCAACAGCAGCTACCTTGAAAGAGCTTTACCTCAAAGGTTACACTCTTGTGAAAGATGGCTTTGTACCAGGTACTAAGTTTGACGGACAAGAAGGAATCGATACCTTCTACGTTGATCTGAAAGCAATTGTAATTCCAGTAACTCCAGAAAAACCAGTTGAACCAAATAAACCGGTTGATCCAGCGACACCAGAATTACCTAAGAACCCAGATCCAACAGATCCAACAACTCCAAACTATCCAACCCCAACAGACCCAGCGATCGAAACGTTAACAGAAAATGTGAAACGTACGGTTCGCTATGTGGATGAATCTGGTAAGGTTATTGCAGAGGAAGTTGTTGATACTCTAGAATTTACACGTACAGGAACGATTAACCTAGCTACCGGCGAAATCACTCTAGGTGAGTGGACTCCAGCTACCGGCGATAGCTTTGACAATAAGAAATCACCAGTAGTTCCAGGTTACATCTTGAAAGATCCTAGCCAAGTAGAGGCAGGAGCTCATACAGGTGTGAAAGCAACTGATGGCGACTATGTTGATTCAGTTGTTTATGTACCAGTTGGTAACTATGTTCCAGAATTCCCTCCAGGTGTAACTCCAGAGAAACCATGGACAGACGTTCCGTATGTAACAGATCCATCGAACCCAGGAAACATTGTTCCACCTACTGATCCAAAACAACCTGCTATTCCATATGTACCAGGTTTGACCCCAGTAGATCCAGGAACAAAAGAACCATTGAAACCAGTTGATCCACAAGATCCAACTAAGGGTTACATCCCACCAGTTCCAACAACACCTACCGATGATACTAAGATTCCATACATCAAGAATGTTGTGGAAGATAAGGCTCAAATTATCTACCGTCTTGTAGATGAAGCTGGTAAGGTTGTCAATGCAGAATTGGCGAAATCTGATGTAATCAATGGTGAAGAAGGTCAAGAAATTCAGTACTCAACAGCAGCTACCTTGAAAGAGCTTTACCTCAAAGGTTACACTCTTGTGAAAGATGGCTTTGTACCAGGTACTAAGTTTGACGGACAAGAAGGAATCGATACCTTCTACGTTGATCTGAAAGCAATTGTAATTCCAGTAACTCCAGAAAAACCAGTTGAACCAAATAAACCGGTTGATCCAGCGACACCAGAATTACCTAAGAACCCAGATCCAACAGATCCAACAACTCCAAACTATCCAACCCCAACAGACCCAGCGATCGAAACGTTAACAGAAAATGTGAAACGTACGGTTCGCTATGTGGATGAATCTGGTAAGGTTATTGCAGAGGAAGTTGTTGATACTCTAGAATTTACACGTACAGGAACGATTAACCTAGCTACCGGCGAAATCACTCTAGGTGAGTGGACTCCAGCTACCGGTGATAGCTTTGACAGTAAGAAATCACCAGTAGTTCCAGGTTACATCTTGAAAGATCCTAGCCAAGTAGAGGCAGGAGCTCATACAGGTGTGAAAGCAACTGATGGCGACTATGTTGATTCAGTTGTTTATGTACCAGTTGGTAACTATGTTCCAGAATTCCCTCCAGGTGTAACTCCAGAGAAACCATGGACAGACGTTCCGTATGTAACAGATCCATCGAACCCAGGAAACATTGTTCCACCTACTGATCCAAAACAACCTGCAATTCCACATATTCCAGGTTTGACCCCAGTAGATCCAGGGACAAAAGAACCATTGAAACCAGTTGATCCACAAGATCCAACTAAGGGTTACATCCCACCGGTTCCAACAACACCTACAGATAATACGAAGATTCCATATGTACGCAATATGTCATCTGCACAATTTGTTTACCGTGTTGTCGGTCAAGATGGAACGACTGTTGTTCGTGAACTTGAGAAATCTCCTGTTCTTGAAGGAGCAATTGATGATCCAATCAATTACTCAACAGCAGATACTATCGCTAAATACAAACGCCTTGGTTATGTTCTTGTGAAAGATGGCTTTGTACCAGGTGGTCGCTTCACTCAAGATGGCGCTGTTTACCACGTTGACTTGAAAGAATTGATCATTCCTGTTACACCAGAAAAACCACAAGAACCAAACAAACCAACAGATCCAACAGATCCAAATTCACCAGTTTACCCACCAATTGAAAATAAAGACATTGTGAAGTTGACTGAGGAAGTGAAACGTGACGTGAAATACTATGTTCGCGATACAAATGGAAACTTTACGAAGATTCCAGAAATGGAAATCCCAACTAAGGAAGACACCCTCCGCTTCCGTCGTGAAGGAACTGTTAATCTTGTAACAGGCGAAAATACTCTCGGTGAGTGGGTTGCTCTTGATGGAACATCCTTCAATGCCTATGTATCACCAGTTTATAAGGGTCATATCCTTGTAAATGCGGCAGATGCTATGAAGGGTGCTCACACAGGTATCACAGCAACTTCAGCAGACATTCATGATGAAGTTGTCTATGCGAAACTTGCAAATTATATCCCTGAATTCCCAGCGGATATGCCAGAGAAACCATGGACAGAGGTACCATATACCAACGATCCAACAGATCCAGGTAAGATTGTTCCTCCTGAAAATCCAGCTCAACCAAACATTCCTTATGTACCAGGATTTGAACCTCAAATTCCGTTGAAACCAGTTGATCCACAAGATCCAACTAAGGGTTATATCCCTCCAGTTCCGGCGGATCCAACTAAGCCAACCGTTGTTCCATTTGCACGCATTGACAAAGCACAAATTGTCTACCGTGAAGTGAAACAAGATGGCACTACAGTTGTCCGTGAACTTGAAAGCTCAGCGGTTATGGAAGGTACTCAATCACAAGTAATCAACTACTCAACAGCTGACACTATTGTTAAGTATGTGAAACGTGGTTACGAACTTGTGAGAGATGGTTTCGTTTCAGGAACACACTTCGACGGTAAAGATGGAGTAGACATCTACTACGTAGACTTTAAAGCGAAGGTTATCCCTGTAACGCCAGAAAAACCAGTAGATCCTAACAAGCCAGTTGACCCAACTGATCCAAATACACCAAACTATCCAAATCCAGATAAGGATGACATCCTCAAGTTGACTAAGGAAGTTAGCCGTGAGGTTCGTTACTATGTTCGTGCAGAAGATGGAAGCTTGAAAGAGGTTCCAGCATCTGAAGCACCAATGCATCGTGATGTACTCCGCTTCCGTCGTGAGGGAACCATCAATTTGGTGACTGGTGAAACAACTCTTGGTGATTGGGTAGCACAAGATGGTACAGCATTCGGAAACTACAAAACTCCAGTCTATAAAGGTCATGTCCTTGTAGATCCTTCTCAAGTGGAAGTCGGAGCTCATACAGGTATTACAGCTGATTCAGCAGATATCCTTGATAAAGTTATGTATGTTCCAATTGCAAGCTATGTTCCAGAGTTCCCTCCAGGAGTAACTCCAGAGAATCCATGGACAGAGCTACCATATACGAACGATCCAAATGATCCAAGTAAACTCGTTCCGCCAACGGATCCAAGTCAACCAGCTATTCCACATGTTCCAGGCTTGGTACCAGTTGATCCAGATACTCGTGAGCCATTGAAACCAGTTGATCCAAATGATCCAACTAAAGGTTACATTCCACCAGTACCAAAAGATCCAACTAAACCAACTGCAATTCCTTATGTTGAGGTTCCAAAACCTGAGCCTAAGCCAGAGCCTAAACCTCAACCAAAACCTGCACCTCAACCAGAACCTGTAGCACCAGCTCAACCTGAGGCACCAGCGCCAGCACTTCCTGAAACTGGTACTGAAGATGCTGCTGGAGCAACAGCTCTAGGTATCCTAGGTCTCCTAGCAGGATTTGGAATTATCGGACGTCGTCGTAAAGACGAAGAATAGTTGACAGGTACGTACTAGATAAGAGTATTTACAGTATGAGTAAAAGTGGGAAATTTCCCTAGTCTGTTTAAATGATTTCCCCTCCCTCTCCTATTTTAGGAGAGGGTTTTTTCTTTGTGAAAATAGGTTTTAGGCATGGACTTTTCTGACTTTTTCTACTAAAATATAATATGTGATTCTTTTGAAAAATCCGAGGATTTTCAGAAGAGGAAAGGAGTTTTAATGTATGAAAAATGAACCGTTTACCAAAACTGTTCAACGCTTTTCTATTCGGAAATATTCTATTGGGGCAACCTCTGTCTTTTTAGGGTCCGTTCTGTTTGGGGGTGGGTCTGTCCAAGCTGAGGAGACTCAGACTCTGGGGGATCAATCAAGTTTTATGGGTGTGGAGACACCACAAGAGACTGATACTCAGATGTTAGTGGAGGAGTCATCCTTAGTCTATTCTGCGGAAGCTTCACTGAATCAATCTGTCCCAGAAGTTTCAGAGGTTCCGGTTCCAGCAGTAGTGGTTACGAAAGCAGCAAAGCAGGAGACAGTTCCGACTGAGTTAATGGTTGAGCCTGTCCCAGTTTTGAAAGACACCGCAAGGGCTAAGATTGAACCGGTAGTTGGACCAACCTCCTCATTCGTGGAGAATGAAGGTTGGGCTGCCCAGCCGAACTCTTTTAGCGATAGAGCTGCTCAAACAAGTCCAGAGCAGAAACCAGTATCAGGGCTTCGAATGGCTGGTTCAGCAGGAGAGCGAGTAGCGTTTTTGGCAACGGAAGTTCCTTCGACTGCTCTTAAGACTCCTATTAATTTGAGCGTAAATGGTTTCACCCCCAATGTTGTTGATCCTAACTACATTGTAGAAATCTATGGTGGAACTTATTTTGATCGTTTTGCCAATAATGGAAATCAAATTATTCTACGTCAGATTGATTGGAATAAATTTAAAGGGAGTGGCTTTTCCACCGAGTACAACCGAGAAGGGAATTCTGGGAATTACATGCTTTGGTTTGAGAATCCAGATTTCTACAATAACATTGAGAGTATTAAGATCAAGACGGATTCAATCTATGATATTGATGAGGCGTTCACACCAAGTCAGAATAACCAATTGTGGACAATTCCCGTTCTCAAACGCTTTGTCAGTTTTCCCGATGATCCGAATGTGGCCTCCGATGCAACATCTTTTCCGGTAACGATTACTCTCAAGGGAGGGAAGACCCTGTCGGATTTGGTCGGAAATCAAGCGGTTACCTTCGGTTCAACCTTTGTAAGTGGGGATAACTATGACTTCGTCTTTAATATCAATCGTGTTGTGTTGGACACCTTGAATGGAGCCTGGTTCGCGGTAGACATGCCTAACTATGAGGCGACCCTTGCGGACAAAGCTGTGGAGAGTATATTTTCAGATACAAAAAATCGGAAGATGGAATCGTCCCAAAGCAATCAAGAAGTCTCTGAGTTGTTACCAATCGTTGTTGAAAATGGTCAAGTAGTGGGGTTTAAATTCATCACACGGTATGAGCTGGTTAAGGGGCGCAGTGTATTAACCGAGCCAGAGGGAACTATTCCTTATATTGTTCAGAAACTTCCCCAAGAACTAATGAGCTTGGTGGATACTAAGAATGTACACTTGTATGCGTCCAATGCTGGAGGAGTTAAAATTGGCCAGGGGATTCCATTGGTTGTGAATAGGAGTGGTTTAGTCAATACTAAAGATACGCCAGCTATTAGCCTTGAGGGTGTAATCAGCCAGCAAGAAGCCGAGAGTAAACGGCAAAAATTGGCTCCTATTTTTACACCGATCATTGAGGAAGTCAAAACGCCAAGCGTAACTTTAAGCGATTATTATGAGCCAGCAGCCTATACGATTGAATACAATTTTCAAACCCCACTTAGCCGAGAAGCCTTTGCGGCGGTCGTTGATGGGATTGCCAAGAAAACAGGAGCATCCGCTTTAGCCGAAACCTGGAAAGAACGTGGTGCTCATCAAGGCTCTAATCAGACACAGGGTATTATGCGCAACACCTACTCCAATACTTATGTGGATCGCAGTATCCTAAATGTTGAGAATAAATTGGTTGGTCGCATGCGCCAAGCTGATCTATATGAAATTCATTATCCAAGTGTAGAAGTCCAAGTTGGTAAGTCGGGGCTGGCGGAACAAACAGGTCAAGTTCCTGCAGGAACATCCTTCAAAGTTCTGACAAGTAACGCTTCACAAGTTACATTTGATAATCAAGGAACAGCGACTATCCTCCTTCCAGAAACCGAGAAGTTAGGGGAGACAGTCTATACGATTCTCGCAACTTATCCAGATGGTTCAACGGATCGGAAGGTCTTGACGGTTAATCGGATTGCAGCCAAAAATGAAGAAGCAGATAACTACAATCCAAGCTACAACCCAGCAAGTGTAGAAGCTGGAGAGCAAGTTATCCTAACAGGCAAGGACTTACCAACGAGTGCTATTTACAGTGTTGTTGGTCCTGGTATGACAGTTGACGCTCAAGGTCGTGTGACCGTAGTTGTCCCAGCGGATACCCCATCAGGTAGTCTGTCTGGTAGCGTAACGGTTCATTACAGCGATGGTTCGCAGGATGTTGTGCTAGTGACGGTACAAGTGACTGCTCGTCCAGAAGCAGAGAAATACAACCCAAGCTATGACAGTGCAAGTGTGCAAGCCGGCGACCAAGTTGTTCTCACAGGTAAGAACTTACCAGCGAGCGCTACTTACAGTGTTGTCGGCTCGGGAATGGCCGTCGATGCTCAAGGTCGTGTGACGGTAGTTGTCCCAGCGGATGCCCCATCAGGTGGTCTGTCTGGTAGTGTTACAGTTCGTTATAGCGATGGTTCGCAGGATGTTGTGCCAGTGACGGTACAAGTGACTGCTCGTCCAGAAGCAGAGAAATATAATCCAAGCTATGACAGTGCAAGTGTGCAAGCCGGCGACCAAGTTGTTCTCACAGGTAAGAACTTGCCAGTAAGCGCTACTTACAGTGTTGTCGGCTCGGGAATGGCCGTCGATGCTCAAGGTCGTGTGACGGTAGTTATCCCAGTGGATGCCCCATCAGGTAGTCTGTCTGGTAGCGTCACAGTTCGTTATAGCGATGGTTCGCAGGATGTTGTGCCAGTAACGGTACAAGTGACTGCTAAGCCAGAAGCAGAGAAATATAACCCAAGCTACAACCCAGTAAGTGTAGAAGCTGGAGAGCAAGTCGTTCTAACCGGTAAGAACTTGCCAGTAAGCGCTACTTACAGCGTTGTCGGCTCGGGAATGGCCGTCGATGCTCAAGGTCGTGTGACGGTAGTTGTCCCAGCGGATGCCCCATCAGGTAGTGTGTCTGGTAGTGTCACAGTTCGTTATAGCGATGGTTCGCAGGATGTTGTGCCAGTAACGGTACAAGTGACTGCTCGTCCAGAAGCTGAAAAATACAGCCCAAGCTATGACAGTGCAAGTGTGCAAGCTGGTGATCAAGTTGTCCTCACCGGTAAGGATTTACCAACGAGCGCTACTTACAGCGTTGTTGGTTCTGGTATGACAGTTGACGCTCAAGGTCGTGTGACGGTAGTTGTCCCAGTGGATGCTCCGACAGGTAGTGTGTCTGGTAGTGTCACAGTTCGTTATAGCGATGGTTCGCAGGATGTTGTGCCAGTAACGGTACAAGTGACTGCTCGTCCAGAAGCAGAGAAATACAACCCAAGCTACAACCCAGCAAGTGTAGAAGCTGGAGAGCAAGTCGTTCTAACCGGTAAGAACTTGCCAGCGAGCGCTACTTACAGTGTTGTTGATCCTGGTATGGCAGTTGACGCTCAAGGTCGTGTCACCGTGGTTGTTCCAGTAGAAGCCTCTACAGGTCAGCTGACTGGTAGCGTAACGGTTCGTTACAGCGATGGTTCGCAGGATGTTGTGCCAGTAACGGTACAAGTGACTGCTCGTCCAGAAGCAGAGAAATACAACCCAAGCTATGACAGTGCAAGTGTGCAAGCCGGTGATCAAGTTGTCCTCACCGGTAAGGATTTACCAACGAGCGCTACTTACAGCGTTGTTGGTTCTGGTATGACAGTTGACGCTCAAGGTCGTGTGACGGTAGTTGTCCCAGTGGATGCTGCGACAGGTAGTCTGTCTGGTAGTGTCACAGTTCGTTATAGCGATGGCTCGCAAGATCTCGTTCCAGTTAGCGTTCAGGTGACGGCTAAATCTGTAGAACCAGTTACACCAGAAGCTGAAAAATACAGCCCAAGCTATGACAGTGCAAGTGTGCAAGCCGGTGATCAAGTTGTCCTCACCGGTAAGGATTTACCAACGAGCGCTACTTACAATGTTGTTGGTCCTGGTATGACAGTTGACGCTCAAGGTCGTGTGACCGTGGTTGTTCCAGTAGAAGCCTCTACAGGTCAGCTGGCTGGTAATGTGACGGTTCGTTACAGCGATGGTTCGCAAGATCAAGTAGCCGTTGTAGTTCATGTCACTGCTAAACCAGTGGTGATTCCAGAAGCAGAGAAATACAGTCCAAGTTATGAGACTGTCGAAGCGGAACAAGGGCAGTTGGTGGAGTTAAATGGCCAAGGTTTACCACCTCAAGCCAGCTATACGATTGTTGGTTCGGGTATGCGCGTGGAGCCAAATGGTTTGATTAGCGTACCAGTTCCTTCTGATGCAGAAGTTGGAAATGAAATCAGTGGCCAATTGACCGTTCGCTATGAAGATGGATCTGAAGATCTTGTGCCAATTAAGGTGCGTGTCAAAGCCAAAGCAATGACTGAGGCTGAAAAATTTGCCCCTAACTATGACGTGATGGAGGTTCAAGCTGGGGACAGCTTGATCATTCCAGGCAACAATCTTCCAACTAATGCAAGTTACAGCGTCAATGGTCCTGATATGACGATTGATGCCCAAGGTCGTGTGACAGTCGTTACAGCTGCAGATGCACCAGCCGCTAGTCTGCAAGGGCAGGTTCGTATCCGCTACAGTGATGGTTCAGAAGATCTAGTTCCAATCACCGTTCAGGTGATCGCTAAGCCTGTAGAACCTCAGATGCCAGAGGCTGACAAATACAGTCCATCCTATATTCCAGTTGAGGTTCACGCAGGGACGCAGGTGACGATTCCAGGAATCATTCTACCGGCCAGTGCGACTTACACGATTACAGGTCAAGGAATGACGGTAGATACCCAAGGTTGGGTCACCATCCGTGTTCCAGCAGATGCCGTAGCAGGTGAGGTAACAGGCCAAGTAACCGTTCGTTACAGCGACGGATCTGAGGATCAGGTACCTGTTAAGATTACTGTTAAAGTTTCTGAGGAGCCGGTAACACCGGTAGAGCCGGAAAGACCAGTGGAACCAGAGGAGCCGGTAACACCGGTAGAGCCGGAAAGACCAGTGGAACCAGAGGAGCCGGTAACACCGGTAGAGCCGGAGAAACCAGTGGAACCAGAGGAGCCGGTAACACCGGTAGAGCCGGAGAAACCAGTGGAGCCAGAGGAGCCGGTAACACCGGTAGAGCCAGAAAAACCAGTGGAACCAGAGAAACCAGTAACACCGGTAGAGCCGGAAAGACCAGTGGAGCCAGAGGAGCCGGTAACACCGGTAGAGCCGGAAAGACCAGTGGAACCAGAGGAGCCGGTAACACCGGTAGAGCCGGAAAGACCAGTGGAACCAGAGGAGCCGGTAACACCGATAGAGCCGGAGAAACCAGTGGAGCCAGAGGAGCCGGTAACACCGGTAGAGCCGGAGAAGCTAGTTCTTCCGAATACACCGGTTGCTAAGGTCGAGGATCTGGTGCATGTGGCTCCAAGGCAAGAGACTGTGTCTGTCGGTGAACAAACACAGGCGCAGCAGCTTCCGAATACAGGGGAGTCAAGCAATCCAATAATCAGCTTCTTGACTTGGTTCTTGTCTCTTCTTGGTTTGGGATTCTTGTTTGGAAAAAACAAAAAAGAAGAAAAATAAGCTTTAAAGAGCTTTTGAGCAGGTGAAAACAGACTGTTTTCGCCTGCTTTTTTGTCTCTATCCCTTGATAGTATTGGATTTATTGGAAATTGTGGTATAATAATACTAATTTTGATGAAGGAAGAAGATTGTGAAAAAAAGCTATCGTATCAAAAGAAATCAAGATTTTAAGGCTTTGTTAGCCCAGAAGCGAAATAAGGCTAACCGGAAGTTTGTGGTTTACCAGATGGATAGCGACTTGAAGCACTTTAGGGTGGGGCTTTCCGTAAGCAAACGATTAGGGAATGCGGTGATGCGGAATCGCATCAAGCGGCACCTGCGCCACCTTCTTCAGAAACACCAAGATCATTTAGCGCCTGTGGATATTTTGTTGATCGCCCGTAAAGGGGTTGAAGAATTGTCCTATGCGGAGATGGAACAGAATTTGCTCCATGTTCTCAAATTGGCTGCGATTTATCAAAAGGAAGATGAATGTGAAGAGAAAGAAAATTTTTAGTGCAGGACTTGTGGGCTTGGCCTTAGTTACGCTCACAGCCTGTGGCACCTCTCAGGTGACCAGTCAGTCGTCTGGACTCTGGGAAAAATTGGTTTATTTATTTGCGGAGGCTATCAATGGGCTATCCTTTGGCGGGAATGTCGGTCTGGG
Organism: Streptococcus danieliae; assembly: GCF_013415245.1. GTDB lineage: Bacteria > Bacillota > Bacilli > Lactobacillales > Streptococcaceae > Streptococcus > Streptococcus danieliae_A. The sequence goes on from NZ_JACBXX010000146.1 coordinate 29,513, forward strand.
GATTATCCTCATGACACTCGTGCTGCGGACCGTGCTTTTACCGGTCTTCCAGTACCAAACCAAGTCTTCTCAGAAGATGCAGGAAATTCAGCCGGCCCTCCGTGCTTTACAAGAAGAGTATCGTGGCCGTGGCCGCGAAGGTCAGGAGGAGTTGGCGCGTAAGACGCAGGCTCTTTATGCGGAGCAGGGTGTTCGTCCCTTTGCGGCTTTTATCCCCCTCTTTGTTCAGTTACCGATTTTATTGGCTTTCTATCAGTCCCTCACACGGGTGGACATTTTGCAAGGAGCCCACTTCTTGTGGTTGGATCTTAGCCAACCCGACCCTTACTTGATTCTCCCATTTTTGGCTGCAGCACTCACCTTTGGGGCTTCTTGGCTATCTACTTATGCTTTAAAAGAAAAAAATGGACTAACCTCCAGCATGACCTATATCATGCCGGTGATGATTTTCTTCCTCTCGCTCTCAGTGGCAAGTGGGGTGGCCCTCTACTGGACTATCTCCAATGCCTACCAAGTTGGGCAGACGCTATTTTTGAACAATCCTTTCAAAATAGTGGCTGAACGCCAACGCGAGGAAGATGAGGCTAAGCAAAAAGTCGTTGCAGAACGCAAGGCCATCCGCAAGGCACAGAAAAAGAGAAAGAAAAAGTAAAGCGATAAAGGAGTTTACTTATGGCACTTTATACAGGAGCTACTGTTGAGGAAGCAATTAAAAATGGACTAGAGGACCTAGGCCTCCCACGTATGAAAGTTCGAATCAAGGTCTTGGCTCGTGAAAAATCTGGTTTTTTAGGACTGGGCAAAAAATTGGCCCAGGTTGAAATGGAAGCCTTAACTTTCACGGACTATGATGACCTCGAAGATACAACTCCCCTTCAAGCTCCCCTAGTGGAAGCTCTGGAAGAGGATGCCCCAGTCGAAAGTCAGTCCCAGGAAGATATGACGGAAGCTATCTCGAAATTAGCCGAAACCGGCAAACTCAGCATTCTCTTCCCGCGTGATCTGCCTAAGGAAGATTTAGTGGAAGAGCAGAAGGAAATCCTTGTTGAAGCTTCTGAGCCAGAAGAAGTGGTAGACGTTGAAATTGCAAGCCCACAGACCGCTGAACCCCTCGCTGAGGTGGAAGCAGTGGAGGTAGCAGAGGTGCTTGAAACTGAGTCGGAAGCGGATCCGATGGAGACACCAGTAGTCCAGGAGGCAGCTGAGGTTACTGAGCCTGTTGTCCAGGATCTTGTGGTTCAAGAGCAGGAACCAGTTGCAGTTGTTGAGGACGAGGCTGAACCCGAAGCGGTTTCCTTTGTTCGCCGTGAGCGTGAGAGCTTGGAAGAAGAGCAGATGGATCAGGCCCAGGCTTATCTGGAAGCTATTCTGAAGGAAATGGATGTGGAGGCTAGCGTTTCGGCATCTATCAGCCGCCGGACCATTTACTTCCAAATTGATACCAATGAGCCAGGGCGCGTGATTGGTTATCATGGCAAGGTACTCAAATCCTTGCAGCTCCTAGCTCAAAACTACCTTTATAATCTTTATGGGCGCACCCTTTTCATCTCGATTAATGTCAATGACTATGTGGAGCACCGGGCCGAGGTTCTCCAAAGTTATGCTCAAAAACTAGCCTTACGCGTGCTAGAAGAAGGCCGAGCTATGGAAACAGACCCGATGTCTAATAGCGAACGGAAAATCATTCATCGCATCATCTCTAAAATCGATGGTGTCACCTCTTATTCAGAAGGAGATGAGCCCAATCGTTATGTAGTAGTCGATATTGAGGAAGAAGAGCTGGAGTTAGTCTAGTAACAAGAGAATGGGACAGGTTCGGAAGGTTAAATACGAACGAAACTGTCAATCAACTACTGCATTAAAGTTGTTTTGCTAACTAAAATAATTGAGGCTAGATTGCTGTCCTAGCCTCTTTTTAAAAATCAGACTAGACTGATATTTTTGAGTAAGAGAACATGTATAAAAAGTTATTTTTACAATCGATAAAAGGCTTCTTTTTTTAGAAGGGACTCCTTAACATGAAAGCCAATGTTTTATATAGGATTAAATTGAAGGAATTAGAAGTTTCAACCTTGAAACAACTTCCTTGTTACGATGTAGATGATTCTGAGGAAATTCATCAAGAGAAGCATGATCAACTTATCGAAGTTATGAACATTTTAGATGAATTAGAGCAGACTATCAAGGAAGATCAATCCACAGACTTCAAAGAAAAAGCTCGTATTCGCTTGATTGATGATGTACGTAAGCATCGATTGGGAATATCGTTTACGCTTTTGGAACTGGATGGGGATAGGCAAGAATTGGCTAACCGTTTTCTACGCTTGAATCTTGATCTGGCAGACAGTTTTTCTGAAATTTTATATGGATATGTGTTAGTTACTGATTTAGCTTTGGGTTTGGAGAGATGGATAGATGAAAAATTTATTGAAACCTTTCTTCAAATGGACGATGAGTTTATAGTCCTCCTCTATGATATTTTTGAACTTTATGAGGAAAGCCAAGGGACCTTGAAATCTAGATTGGAGATTCCTGAGTTAATTGGAATTATTTCAATGTATGAAAAACAAATAAATGATTGGGTACATTATTTGTTGGAAGTTGGAAGCATGGTTGATGAAGGTAAGATTAAGACCAAAAGAATTTCCTACGATTTCAGCGAATGGCAAGGGTTTTTAGATAGCTTAGTGGATGATTATGGTTTGTTAGATAATTATATTTGGTAGGCGGGGATATAATATCGGTAGTTGCATCATACAAGATTAAGGAATAAAAGAGCTTGTTTTTACATTCGATTTATTTAAGGTATCATCGTTTTTTGCTAAATTTCAAGTTGAAATTAGCCACCACTAAGAAATTCCTTTGGTGACTTGTAGTCCAAACATTTTTTAGGATAATTGTTTATCCAATTTTCAATAAAAGCGACTTCTTTGGGAGTTGTTTCTTTGGTCCCTTTTGGTAACCACCTGCG